>WFRL01000053.1 GCA_015486555.1 Candidatus Microgenomates bacterium
CTCTAAATCCCAAGCTCCAAATAAACCTGCCTGCCGGCAGGCAGGTTTTTAATCAAATCAAATTTTAAAATCTTAATTTTAATTATCAGAGCTTGTAGTTCAGAACTTAGAACTCAGTAAAAATGATCAATTATTCAAACATTTGATCATTGGTCATTGTGGTTTGTCTGCCCCTACCCGAAGGGGGGTTTGTATCCTTGGAATTTAGTATTGCGTCATTCTGAGCCCCGCGAAGAATCTAGCCGATAGGCGCATGGGTGTGCTCCCAAACCTAAGTGCCCATTCTTTTGCGCTCCGCTAGATCCTTCGTCGCCCCAGCTCCTCAGGATGACACTGAGAGGAGGAAAGTACAACCTTCTCCCGTGTATCCCGACAGGTCGGGATGACGCAAGGAGGGAGAAACAGCTCATGTAGGAAGACGCGAAAGCACGACCCTCTCTTCAGGTCATTCTGAACGAATGTGAAGAATCTAGCGAGCAGAAGCGAGTGCAGGAATTAGCACTTAAGTTTTTTCTAAGCTCTTACTTTACAAGTTTATTGATTATTTTTAACCTAGTTCCTCTAACCTAGCTCCTAGTTCCAATCCCCTGCGCCTTCGGCTAGATTTTTCGCTCCGCTCAGAATGACAGGGAGAAGTGCGCCTATCGG
This sequence comes from Candidatus Microgenomates bacterium, assembly GCA_015486555.1. Classification (GTDB taxonomy): domain Bacteria; phylum Patescibacteriota; class Microgenomatia; order JAADGY01; family JAADGY01; genus S014-63. The sequence goes on from WFRL01000053.1 coordinate 649, forward strand.
CTAGATTCTTCACTTCGCCTAGCGGCTCGTTTAGGATGACGCGGGAGACAAGGTTTTGATCATTGGTTATTGGTATTTGTCTGAAAATTGATCATTGAAAATTGGTCATTTTTACTAAGTTCCAAGCTCCAACAACCTAGTTCCGATTTAAAGCTACATCCAGACGCTGAAGGGTCAGCTCCTTTCCAAGTAAGGCAATGCTTTCAAAAAGAGGAGGAGTAACTGGTCGGATGAGAATAGCTACCCTTAAAGCCATAAAAACCTTCCCCCGGGACAGACCTGATCTTTTCATCTCTTTCTCGATAGTTCCTTTTATAGATGGTAAGGTCCATTTATCAACTTTGGCTAGCCTTTGACGAATACTTTTTACCACTTCTCTTACTTCAGCTGCTTTTAGATACTTAGTCAGATCTTTAATCTCAACTATTTTTTGAGGGTAAACAAACTCCGTTAGGGAAAGGAAGTTTTTCAAATTCGTCATCCGGGGCTGACAAAGCTCAACTAGACGGCTAAACTTATCCCCTTTTAGGGGGTAGTCGGCTGGAAGGTATCTTTTTAGGCGTTTGGCCAACTCAGTGAGAGGTAGACGGCGAATGTGTTCCCGATTGAAGTAATCTAATTTTTGGCGGTCAAAGATAGGATTAGATTTACCGATGTGGCTGAGATCGAAGAATTTTACTAACTTTTCCAAGGTTAAGATAGCCGAGTTATCTTCGTAGTTCCAACCTAAAAAGGCCATAAAGTTAACCAAGGCTTCTGGTAAATAGCCTTCCTCAATATAGTCTAAAACTGACTTAGCCCCATGGCGTTTAGAAAGCTTACTTTTATCTGGACCTAAAATGAGAGGAAAATGGCCAAACTTAGGCGGCTGCCAACCAAAGGCTTGGTAAAGAAGAAGATGTTTGGGGGTAGAGGAAATCCACTCTGACCCTCTGAGGATATAATTGACCTTCATTAAATGATCATCGATGACTACTGCCAGGTGGTAGGTAGGGTAGCCATCGGATTTGAGAAGGATTTGATCATCAATGTTAACTGTGTTTATGGTTATTTTTCCTTGAATAAGATCACTCCAAGATATATCCTTATCATCTGGAACCTTGAGGCGAATAACATATTTTTGACCACTTCTAAGCTTTTTTTCAACTTCTTCTTTAGATAGATGAAGGCAGTGGCGATCATATTTGGGTATAAGGCCTTTCTTTTGTTGCTCCTTGCGAATCTTAGCTAGACGCTCAGGTGAACAAAAACAGTAATAAGCCTTACCTTCTCTGATTAACTGATGGGCATACTTCTGATAGAGACGAAGACGCTGTGACTGGATATAGGGCCCATAAGGCCCACCACGGCGGTAGCTTTCATCTTCTTTAAGACCAAGAACGTCGAGAATCTCCATAATTTTTTCCTGGCTACCGGGAACTAGCCGTTTTCTATCAGTATCCTCGATGCGGACAATAAACTTTCCCTGGTAATGTTTAGCAAATAACCAATTGAAAAGGGCTGTTCGGCTGTTGCCAATGTGGGGAATACCGGTCGGCGATGGAGCAAAACGGACACGAACAGTCATAGGTAATTATATATTAGGTACTGGAACTAGGAACTAAGAACTAGGTTAGAAAATAACAATGATCAATGATCAATGATCAAAACCTCATCTTCCGCGTCATTCTGAGCCCCGCGAAGAATCTAGCCGAAGGCGCAGGGGTGTGCTCCCAAACCTAAGTGCCCATTCTTTTGCGCTCCGCTAGATCCTTCGTCGCCCCAGCTCCTCAGGATGACTTGGGAGGAGTTTATTTTCCTCCTCCCCGGGTCATTCTGAGCCCCGCGAAGAATCTAGCCGATAGGCGCATGGGTGTGCTCCCAAGCCTGAGTGCCAGCGACTTTGCGCTCGCTTCCGCTCGCTAGATCCTTCGTCGCCCTTGCTCCTCAGGATGACGAGGAGAGAGAAGACTCCTCAGGATGACTTCCTTAAATGCTAAGTTCCGAGTTCTAAGTCCCTAATTCATTTTTTCTAAGCAAGATATCCTCCTCCAGTATAATAAAGAGTAGCCGTGGTGCTGGAATTGGTAGACAGGCTGGTCTCAAAAACCAGTGATCTTTATGATCGTGTGGGTTCAACTCCCACCCACGGCACTATCTTAATAAGGTGCGGCTGGCGAGCTGAGAATTCGCCAACTGTCCTGAAGATAGGCTAGGAAATCACGACTTAAGAAGAACCATCGACTCAATTTGTTTCTCCAACACTGGCTTGAAGTTACTGCTACTGGGACAACTGTTAAGTTAAAGTAACGTGCAATCATTACAGCTCGGGGGAGATGATAAGGTTCGCTGACAATAAGAATTTTTTTCCAGTGGTGATTTTGGATTATTTTTTTAGCAAAAGCGATATTTTCCCAAGTGTCACTTGATTTGTTCTCTGTCCAAATAACATTAGCCGCTACCCCATGGTAGCGAGCCAAACTAGCCATTATCTGTGCTTGGGTAGGTTGGTTAATTCTATCTCGGCCGCCGGTCATAATAAGAGCGGTTACCTTTTTGTGTTGGAGAAGTTGTATTCCCTTTTCTAGGCGGGCTACTAGACATTGGTTGACTTGGCCGTTGACAAAGACGCGAGTCCCCAAAATTATAGCCACCTCACCTTCTTCGGTTATTGACTGATGGCTAATTCGAGATACCTTTAACCAAAAGAGTCTAAAACTACCTACACCCACCATCAAAAGGAGGAGAAGAAAAATGAGAAAAAATCTCTTCATTTACCTTTTATTGATAGGGAAAAAACTGCTTAAGCCGCCGATATCGAGAGTCAGCCGCCAGAGCGCCCAAGCGGCCAAAACTACCACAAAGCCAATAATCGCCCCAGTTATTTTCTTCTGAGCCTTGCTTATTTTGTCACTTTCTCCTCCAGCTGTTAACCAGTCGAAACCACCCCAAATAAAGTAGATAAAAACTATTAATGTAGCTAAGATAATAGCTACACTGTAAATCTGACTTATTACACTTCCAAGAGTTGAATGCCCACTAATCGGGGTCAGAGCTTTATCAAGGCTGCTTACATTTTCATCTAACTTGGAAGAGGGGTTAAGAGAATTTACAACCTCACTTGTTTTAGGAGGAAGAGCTAAGACTGGTCTAATTATTTTTAAGAACATTGAAAAGATAAAGTTTTCCAATTAATAGGACAGAAGATATTTAAACCAATCAATGGCATAAGAAATTTCAAAATGGCTACCACACTAAGAAGAAGAATAAAACCAATCATACTGTTGGTGAGCCGTTTCTGGGCTTTGGAGATCTTTTCACTGTCTCCTCCAGCGATGAGCCATTCAAAGGATCCCCAGATGAAGTAAATAAAAACAACTAAACCAGCAGTGATTAAGCTTAACCGCCAGATAGTAGCTACTAAGTGATTAAAAGCTGGCCCCGCCCCTTGGGTAAATTCTTTTTTAATAACAGTATTGGTTATTTCAGCTGCGGACATTAAAGAGTAGAGAGTAACTGAGTAACATCGAGAATGTTTAGTCCGGTAACTAGAGAGATTATCCTAATGATAAGAATAGCACTAACGACAATGAAGAGGCCGATAAGGGAATTAAGTATTTTCTTTTGGGCCTCTGATAATTTATTACTATCACTGCCAGCGGTTAGTATCTGCCAGCCGGCTAGGATAAATTGAATAGCAAACCAGAAGCCAGCTGCCAAAGTTAAAAAAGAAATAACCAAAGTAAAAATGTTAGCGATAGCTACTCCTTCATTCCCCTGAGGCAAAAATTTCTTATTAGCTAGCCCTGATGGTAGAAGGTCCAGCTGGTTAGGCATAGACTATTTTAGCACATGATGCAGGAGATAGTCTTACCCAATCAAAAATCGGATTGAAAAGGAACCTTCCTCTCTCCACGTCATCCTGAACGAGCCGTCAGGCGAAGTGAAGGATCTAGCCGAAGGCGCATGAGAGTTAACTTAAGTTTGGGTGCCAATACCTTTGCGCTCGCTCCGCTC
>WFRL01000054.1 GCA_015486555.1 Candidatus Microgenomates bacterium
AAAATAACAAATCACAAATTCCAAGTATCCAAACAAATTCCAATAACCAACTATCAATGATCAATTTTCAAGCCCCCCTTTAGTAGGAGCAGGTAAATCCTAAACTCTAAATCCTTCCGCCACGGCGGATCCGCCTTGGGCGGAAAATCCTAAACAATATCAAAATCCTAATTACCAAAATCCAAGACCTTCTCTTGGAGTCATCCTGAGGAGCTGAGGCGACGAAGGATCTAGCGTAGCGCAAAAGTACTAGCACCCATACTTGGGAGCACAATCGTGCGCCTTCGGCTAGATTCTTCGCTGACACTCAGAATGACCGGAAAAAAGGAAGAAGCCAATTCATAGCACTGCGTTAGATTCTTCGCTGGGGCTCAGGATGACCCAAGAAACAGGGTTTTCATATTTGATCATTGGTTATTGGAGTTTATCTTGAAAATTGGTCATCGATAATTGGAGTTTTTGCTAAGTTCTAAGTTCTGAATCCCAACTGATATAATGACCTATGGTCGGGGGTATCGAGGAACTAGAACAAATAGAAAAAACTCACCTCCAAATGTCTAATTTTTTCCAACATCTCAAGAAATTTTTAAAGTGGTTAAAAGAGGATAAATTAAGTTTTATCTTCCTTATTTTAGCTATCTTTTCATTCTCTTATGGTTTATGGCTATCCTCCTCAACTCTTTCTTCTAAAACCTTTAAGTCTTCACCTAAACCGATTGTCGTCGACATTGGGGGTGCTGTCAAAAATCCTGGAGTGTACACCTGTAAGCAAGGAGACAGAGTAGTCGATTTAATCGCCAAGGCTGGTGGCTTAGATAGTCGAGTTGACCTTTACTGGGTTGACTCAACTCTAAATAAGGCCCGCTTTCTAGTAGATGGAGAAAAAGTTTACATTCCCTTCCGTTTACCAGGTCAAAAATTAATTTCTGATAAAATCAGCTTAAACTACGCCACCTTGGAAGAACTAGATGCTCTGCCAGGGATAGGAAAAACTACAGCCCAAAAAATTATTAATAACCGCCCCTACTCCCAGCCAGAAGAACTTCTTCAGAAAGGCATCGTCAGCCAAAAGGTATGGCAGATAATCAAGAGAAGAATATCATTGTAGGTGAGAGTGGCTGGTCTAAAGGGGTATATCTCTTCATCTTTCTTCTCATCTTCATCTTCTTCTACCGTTTACTCAGTAGCCATCCACCAACTCTTAAAGTTGGCCAAACTTACCAACTTAAGTACACCTTTCACTATCCTCTCACCTCAGGGTTTTGGTATAAAAATATCTACATTCAACCTCCTAAAGACATTTCTCCCTTACCTATAAAGGTCGGCTACAACTATCAATTAGCAGTTGACATTGATTCTGTTCTCAATAAAGGCGTTTACGAAACTAAATACAAGGGATTTCTTGTTAATGTCTCTACTGAAAGGAAAACAAAATTTACTTTCTTCTGGCGAGAACTGAACCGATTAAACTCTAAATTTTCCGAGAAAATTGATGATCTTTTCCCCTGGCCGACCAGTGCTTTAATGAAGGGGTTAATCTTCGGCCAAAAAACCGATCTCCGAGGTTATAAGCCTAAGTTTCTAAAGACAGGAACCATTCACATAGTCGCTGCCTCAGGTTTTAATGTAATGCTAGTTTTTGGCATCTTCTTTTATCTCTTTATCCTTTTCCTACCTAGAAAATATGCCCTAGTTGGTACACTTGTTTTTATCTGGTTGTATGCCCTTCTTATTAGTTTCCAACCTCCCGTCTTGAGGGCCGCCACTATGGCTAGTCTTCTAATCCTCTCCCAACTTCTCCGCCAGCCGGCTAACTCAGGCTACATTTTTCTTTTAACCATTTTGTTTCTCCTCATCTTTAACCCTTCTCTTATTTTTTCCCTCTCCTTCCAACTCTCAGTCTTTTCTACCCTAGGTCTCATTGTCCTAGCTAAACACCTCGTTAATTTTTTCCATTTCCTCCCTGCCATAATCCGTGAGGATGTGGGAGTAACTTTCGCTGCCCAAATCTTTACCTGGCCTTTAATTGGCTTTTATTTTAGTCACTGGAATTTAATTACTTTTTTAACTAATGCCTTTATTCTTTGGACTATCCCTCCACTTACGATAGGAGGGGCTGCCCTCCTTTTTTATTATCTTCTACCCTGGCATCCTTTATTTCATATCTTCAGTTTCCTCCTTTGGCTACTAGCCAACTACCTCTTTAAGATAATTGAGTTCACTTCCCACTTCGATTGGCTAACTGTTAGGCAAAAACTTAATTACCCACTCCTCCTAGGTTACTATCTTTTTCTCTTCATCTTCTTACGCCTTATCAACAAAAGAATCCCCTCACCACTTTCCCCTGAGAGAGATTATCAAAAAGGAGCAATTCTTCTCTTTTCTCTTCCCTTTTTTCTCACTTTACTCACAACTCCTCTTTTACCTCAAAACGAAGTGCGCATATCTTTCCAACCTAACTTCAAAGCAGTCAGCCTTTACTCCCACCATCAGAGGATAATTATTCTTTCTAAACTTAACCGAGGGTATTATCCATTCTTTTCCCAACTCCTCTACCCCTGGGAAAGAAAGATAGATCTTCTTGCTTTGCCTGAGAGCCAGCAAAAAAACTTCCTGATAACCGATTTAAGGCACAAATACACCCTTCATCAAGTTATTACCTTAAACCAAGATTACCTTAGTCAAGACTATTTTCTTCAGTTGGTTAATAAAGATGGTAATTTGATTATAAAAACGCCAAAATTGAGGCTATTTTGGGCCTTAACGACGGTTTCTAATCCCTACCAGATGCTAGAAAGTAATTTAATCATCGCTCCGCCCTCTCAATTAAAACTATTTTCCTCAGTTGGCTCGAGGGATGTTCTTCTTATTCCCAGCAGTACCACGATTTTTAAGAGAATCCGGTTATTGGAACTCGGAACTTAGTTTGTAAAGTTAGAAAGTTCATAAAGTTCATAAAGTAGAACCCCCTTGAGGAGTCATCCTGAGCGAGCCGAGAGGCGAAGTGAAGGATCTAGCGAGCAGTGCGAGCGCAAAGGAATCGGCACCAAGGTTTTGGGAGCACACCCCTGCGCCTTCGGCTAGATTCTTCGCTGACACTCAGAATGACCCGAGAGGAGGTTGTACCTTCCCCTACCGTATCATCCTGAGGAACCTTCTTCCCTCGGTCATCCTGAACGAGCTGTTTTCTCCCTCTCCGCGTCATCCTGAGCGAGACGAGAGGCGAAGTGAAAGCCCCCCATCGGTAGGGGTAAAATTTAGCCGATAGGCGCAGGGGATTGGAACTAAGAACTAGGAACTAGGAGCTAGGCTAAAAAATAACAAATCACAAATTCCAAGTATCCAAACAAATTCCAATAACCAACTATCAATGATCAATTTTCAAGCCCCCCTTTAGTAGGAGCAGGTAAATCCTAAACTCTAAATCCTTCCGCCACGGCGGATCCGCCTTGGGCGGAAAATCCT
>WFRL01000055.1 GCA_015486555.1 Candidatus Microgenomates bacterium
TAAAATTTTAACATAAAGCTGCTAAAGAGTGGTGAATAAACTAAAATTCACGAGCCCGGCTCGGAAAACCCGGCTCGTAAAATTAACCTCGGGATCACATCCGACTGTTTCAGAGACATAATTATGATCTAACAGCAGCTTTGAGGGGGGGGAAGGGAGATTATATAATAGTAAATATGCTAGATAAGATAGATCAGTTCCAGAAAGAGTTTCTTCAAGAGTTGGAGGGGGTTAAAAATAGAGGTGAGATAAATGAGTTAAGAGTAAAGTATTTGGGGAGAAAAGGAGTAATTAAAAGTCTGTTAAAACAACTGCCTTCACTGACTGTTGAAGAAAAGCGCCGACTAGGGGGGAAAATCAACCAATTAAAGAAACTGGTTGAGAAAAAACTGGCTGAGCAAGAAGAAAAATTAAACCAAGAACAACCCCTTACTTCTCAAGGAGAATTTCTCCCTCACTGGCCGTCTCAATTTGGCCGCCTGCACCCCATAGAATGGATGCGCCAAAGAGTGTTAAACATCTTCCACCACTTAGGCTTTGTTGAGTTTAAGGGCCCTCACATTGAGAATGATTGGTTTAACTTTGCTGGTTTAAATATTCCTCCTGGCCATCCGGCTCGTGATCTTTGGGATACCCTCTATCTTAATCAAAATGATAAAAAGGGTAATCCTCTTCTTTTGCGGACTCATACCTCAAATATTCAGTTGCGAGCTTTGGAAAAATACGGCGTTCCTTTAAGAGTAATGGCTTTTGATCGTTGTTTCCGTCGAGAAATCCTTGACCCCAGGCATTCCCACACTTTCTCTCAATTTGAAGTTTTGGTTGTAGATAAAGGCATAAACATGAATCATCTTAAGTGGTTAAGTGACTATTTCTTGAAAGAGATTCTCGGTCAAGTAACCGAGAGTCGTTTCCGACCTAAGTATTATCCTTTTGTTGAACCAGGCGTTGGAGTGGATGCTAAATGTGTTTTCTGTAATGGGAAAGGCTGTCCTATTTGTTCTTACTCTGGTTGGTTTGAGATTGCCGGTGCCGGTATGGTCCATCCTCAAGTGTTGAAAAATGCGGGAATTGATCCTAATGAGTATTCTGGTTTTGCTTGGGGTTTTGGTCCTGATCGAATGTTGATGTTAATGACTGGAGTAAATGATATCCGCCAATTCTATCAAGGTGATTTTCAATTTCTTAAGGGGGGAAGATGAAGGCACCTTTTGGATGGTTAACTGAGTTAGTTGAGATTAAATCCTCAGCTGAGGAGCTGGCCAAGAAACTATCTCTCATCTCGATAGGAGTAGATAAGGTTGATCATCAAAACGGTGAAGCTGTTTTGGATATAGATGTAACCTATAACCGAGGTGATCTTCTTTCGATGGTCGGTTTAGCTTATGAAGTTAGTTTTATTGAGAGAAGCCGCACTCATTTGGCTCCTCTTGAGACAGATCTTAATCGACTGCCTCAGCTAACTGATTGGCGTATTAAGAGAGACGAGAAGAGTTGTCCTCTTTATGTTTTGGTTCTCTTGAAATTAAAAAATAAACCCTCGCCTGAGTGGATGAGGAAACGTTTGACTTTGATGTCTAATCAACCCCGGGGGATAATAGTAGATGCAGCTAACTATGTGATGTGGGAGTATGGCCAGCCTTTTCATACCTTTGACGCTGCTAAGTTAAAGATGAGAGAGATTAGAGTACAGCCCGCTGGTAAAGAGCTGGGCTTTACCACTCTTGATGGTAAAAAGAGAAGGTTGGCGGCAGATGATATTCTTATCCTCGATGGCCAGAAACCAATTGCTCTGGCTGGGGTGATGGGTGGAGAAGAGACGGAAATAAGTGATGGAACCGAGCTGGTCCTTTTGGAGATGGCTCTTTTTAATCCTTACCAAATAAGAAAAACGGCAATGCGCCAGGGGCTTTTTTCTGATGCTGCCAACCACTTTATCCATAGACCCAGCTCTAATACCTCGATGCTAGCTCTCCGCCGTATCCTCGATCTTTACCAAAAGTATGCTCAAGCTGAGATACAAGGAATTAGAATTAGCGGCCAAACTAAGGTAGAAAATCCGAAGATAAAGATAAGTTTAAAGGATATTACTAAATTAATTGGCTTAGATATTCCTAGTCGTAAGGTAAAAGAAATTTTAGAAGGTCTTTATTTTCAAGTAAAAGCTGTATCAGAAGATAGTTTTTTAGTTCAAGCTCCCCATTGGCGGAGTGATGTTCGGATAAAAGAAGACGTTATCGAGGAGGTAATTAGAGGGTTTGGTTATTGGCGGTTGCGGCCAACCCCTCTTCCTCTGGAGTTTCTACCCCACCGAGAGGAAGGTGATTACTATGCTGATCTTCAATTAAAGAACTTTCTCACAGGCCAGGGTTTATACCAACTTAACAATTTTGGCTTCTTTAGCCAGGAGGAACAAAAAGGATTTAAGCTTAAACCCGATGAATTAGTAGAAGTAACCAATCCTATTTCTAATGAAGCTCGTTACTTAAAAACAACTCTTGTTCCTGGTTTGGTTCTTTATCTTCAAGAAAATACTAAGAAGCCGTTACCCCTGGTTAAACCCAAAGGTGTGTTTGAGATAAACACTGTTTATCCCCTAAAAGCATCTCGAAGAGAAACCCAAACCTTGGGATTAGCAATAACTGAGTTTGCTTATTTTAACCAGCTGGTTAATAGTCTTTTTCTTTACCTTCATTTAGATTATGGTCTATTTGATGTCCAAGAGAAAATGATGGCTCGATTATCTCCTCTCAGTAGTGGTTTAGAGAAAGTAATTACCCTTTTCTATGGAGGTCAGGAGTTAGGAGTAATAGGAAGAAGTAAAGGGGTGTGGTTTATGGAATTGGATTATAACCTCCTTTTGAAGAAAGCTACCCTCCAACCTGTTTTGTCCGAAGAGGTAAAGTTTAGTCCTTGGATTGAGGATCTGACTTTTGAGGTTGGTGATGAAATAGAACTAGTAAAGTTTCTCCTTTCTATTACCAAGATTGATAGAAGAATAAATGAGGTGACGATTATCAATACTTTTAAAAACAGAATTAGCCTGCGGTTGGCTTATCTCGATAAAAAGAAACAGCTAAGTTCTCTTGAAGCTGCCCAGCTCCGCCGTCGGGTAGTTGACCGAGCAGCTGAACACCACCTCCACCTCATCGGCCAGCTTTAATCCCTGTATTATTTGGAAAAGGCTCAAAGTCTCAAGTGTGTGATAGGTCAGTGGTAGTTTTGCCTAATTGAAGACTGTACTGAGACTAACAGAAGTTAGAAAGTTCGAGCTAATGGACATTTTGTGTGGGATTTTTCCTTAATTTAAGCTTATGTATTCGGAAAAACTAAGAATTATTAAGCTTTAGAAGCTTAATAAAGTAAAACTTCTCTATCGGTCATTCCGAGCTTTAGCGAGGAATCTAGCGAGCAACAGCGAGCGCGTGGATTGGAATCTAAGGAGGGGAGCACACCCATGCGCCTTCGGCTAGATCCTTCGTCGCTATGGCTCCTCAGGATGACGCGGGGAGGGGAAGGTACAACCTCCTCTAGGTCATTCTTCGCTTCACTTAGAATGACTTGATAGACAAGGTTTTGATATTTGGTTATTTGGAATTTGCCTGCCCCGTAAAGAATGAAATTTCTTTCGGGGTTTGGTAATTGGTCATTGAAAATTGGTTATTTCTTACCAAGTTCTAAGCTCCGAGTTCTAAGTTCCGATTACCTACCTCCAATCTCTTTTGTTGCCTTCTGGTTGTAACTGTGGCATAATGGAGAGGATGAAAAAAGGGCAAACAAAAAAAACGCTAGCTAATCCAAGTGATAAAGATAAGGCTCTGGAGATTGCTATTGAACAAATTAAAAAGCAGTTTGGCCAAGGGGCTATTATGCGTTTGGGCCAGGGGACGGATATTAAAGTAGAAGTTATCTCAACAGGTTCAGTTGCTTTAGATATTGCCTTAGGAATCGGTGGTCTCCCTCGGGGGCGGATTAGTGAAATCTACGGTCCAGAAGCCTCGGGGAAAACAACGGTTTGTTTACATACTATCGCTAATGCCCAAAAAATGGGGGGAAAGGCAGCCTTTGTCGATGCGGAACATGCTTTAGATCCTATTCGGGCTAAGACTATTGGGGTGGATCTGGATAGTCTCCTTTTGTCCCAACCCGACAGCGGAGAGCAGGCCCTGGAAATAGTAGAGACTCTTATCCGTTCGGGCAGTCTGGATGTAATCGTGGTTGATTCAGTAGCTGCCTTGGTTCCCCAAAGCGAGTTGGAAGGGGAGATGGGGGATAGTTCGATTGGGGTTCAGGCCAGGCTTATGTCTCGGGCCTTAAGAAAACTAACCGGCATTGTTTCTAAATCGAAAACAGCATTAATCTTTACTAACCAAATCCGTCACAAAATTGGAATTATGTTCGGCAATCCAGAAACGACTTCCGGTGGGTTGGCTTTAAAGTTTTACTCCTCTGTTCGAATTGACTTGAGGAAGATTGCTAATATTAAGAAAGGCGATAAGATAATTGGTTCCCGCCATCGGGCTAAGGTGGTTAAGAATAAAGTAGCTCCACCATTTAGAATTGCTGAGTTTGATATCACTAATGAGGAAGGTATTTCCTACTTGGGTGGCTTGATAGATGTTGGTTTAGATCTGGGCATTCTCGCTCGATCAGGGGCCTTTGTTAAATGGGGTGAGATAACTTTAGGCCAAGGGAAAGAATTGGCTAAACAAGCCTTAAAAAAGGATAGAAAATTGGCTGATAAGCTCCATCAAGAGATCTATTCTAAGCTGGAAGCCGGTAACCTGCCGGAAGAGATTAGTGTTAATTAATGACTAGGAATAAATTACATCTCTTTTCACCTACTTTTGAGTTTTTAGTTTATCTCCGCTTGTTGAATGGACCTCAAGAACTTCGTTTTGATTCTGATGAGAGGATGATGACCTACCTAGTTAATAATTTAGAGACAATAGTTCCGTCCTTTAGGCGTTTTCTCTCTTTGCGTTTGCACAGCCGTCGGGAGGTAAAAAATTATTTAAAGAAAAAATTCCGACCTGGTTTAATAAAAGGCGAGCAAGAAGCTTTCTTTCAGCTCTTACTTGATTACTTAGTTGAGGAAAAGATAACCAACTCGGAGGAAGAGTTTGTTGCTTTTTGGATTAGAAGTCGCTCTCACAACACTCCCCGTTCTCTTTATGGCTTAAAGTATGAACTAAAGCAGAAGGGAGTAGACCAAAAGATAATTGATAAAGTGATTGAAGAGCTGATGGCAGCAAGCGAGTATGATGAGCTAACAGCTCTAGAACGTCTTTACCAGCGTTATCGGCATAAGGACAAAGAAAAGTTTTACCAAGCGGCCCGCCGCCATCGCTTTAGCTGGGAGACAATTAAGAAGTTAGATCAGAAGTTATCCTCTCTTTAATTGGCGGAAAAATTTAGCTTTCTTTTTTAACCAACTCTTGGACTGGCGAACAAGAAGTTTTCTATCCTCTTTGTTTCTTAGGAGAGGTTTAATAGCCTCCTCAAGGAAGATAGTGTTTTGGGAGCCTTTGAAGAAAATTGTTTCTTTGCCTTGGAGGTGAGATTTGAGCCAGTGGCCTAGTTCTTGGCTGCTCTTAAAGAAAAGAACGCTCTTGTCTGGCTGGAGTTTTTGTAGTTCTGGAATGAAGAATTTTCTCATCTCTTCACCAATGGTCAGAAGATATTTGTACTCTAACTTAGCTACTAATCTAGCTAGCTCTTGATGTTTTTCTTTACTTAGAGGACCTAGTTCTCGCATCTCGCCTAAAACTAAAATTTTTGGCCGCTGAGGGAAAAGAAAATAAAAGTGATTGATTAGTTTTTCCATAGCGGAGTAAGGGGCATTGTAAGTAGAGTCGAGAAGGATAGTTCCTTTTATTCCTTTTAAAAGGGTAAAGCGGCCGGGGAGATGAAAGTTATTTAATCCCTGTTGAATAATCTGAGGAGAGATTCCTAATTTTAAGGCAATGATCGCTGCGGCGGCGAAGATACGGCTATAATCATTAAAGAGAAGAAGATGGCTGGTAAAAACATACTCTTTTTTCTCCCACCTTATTTTTATTCTTAAACCATCTTTACTTAATAAGGACTGAAGGTAAATATCACTTTGAGGATTAAGTAAACTTAGAGACAAGGCCTTTTCCTTGTATTGAGGATGGTTGTTTAAAAATTCATCCATTTCTTGGTTTAAATAAGGATTATCTTGGTTATAGATAACCCAGCTACCGTCAGAAAGGGTTTTCTTAAGGAGCTTGCTTTTTTCATGAGCGATAAGGCTGAGAAGTTTTTCTTCCCCTTTTAGGCCACTCTCTTGGCTAAACTGGTAGGTGTGCATCGGGGCAACACTTAGACAGACACTAATTTGAGGGACAAAGATAGAGAGAAGAAAATCCATATTTTTGGGGTAGCGAGTAGAGTCAATTGCCATCTCAGCTACATAGTACTTGATTTCTTCCTTTTTCCAAGCTAAAATTGGGGCTCGAAGAAGGATGAGAGGCCAGCCAAGCTTGTTAGCGGCAGGTTCAAGATTAAGGATATTTAAGGGAAGGCCAATCTCGCTATTAGCTTCGAAAGAACTTCGATGGGCCACTTTGGCTTGAGTAAAAATAGAGTCCAGAATATGAAGAAAAGAAGTTTTTCCGACGCTGCCGGTTACTCCAATAATTATCGGTCGCCAGCGGTTAAGCTTAATCTTAGCCCAGAGCCTTAACCACTCAACTACTGAAGAATAGAGCATACCTAATTATATTATCAGAACTCGGAACTCAGATCTTAGTTTGTAAAGTTAGAAAGTTCATAAAGTTCGTAAAGTAAGCCTTCTCATAAAGTCATCCTGAACGAGCCGACAGGCGAAGTGAAGGATCTAGCCGAAGGCGCAGGGGATTGGAACTAGGAACTAGGTTAGAAAAATACCTAATTTTCAATGACCAATTTTCAATGACCAAGTTTCAAATGAAACAGAACTTAGAGCTCAGAACTCAGTAATTGGAACTAGGATCTAGGATCTATGTTAAGAAGGTACAAAAAAATAAATTCCAAGGATACAAACAATAAAAATTTCAAATTTAAA
>WFRL01000056.1 GCA_015486555.1 Candidatus Microgenomates bacterium
TAAAAGAAATATGAATAAATTAAGTTTGGAACATTGTGATTTGGATCTTGTTTGGATTACTTGAAATTTGTGATTTGTTATTTTCTAACCTAGTTCCTAGTTCCATATTATTTGAAAATTGGTCATTGAAAATTGGTCATTTTACCTAATTCCTAGCTCCTAGTTCCAATTACTAAGTTCCGAGTTCCAAGTTCTAATTGTCCGACAATTTCTCAAGTACAGCCTTAAGGTCCGGGGGTAAAGGAGAAGTAAAAGTAACCTCTTTTTTACTTGAAGGATGACGGAAAGTTAAGGAAGCTGCATGAAGAAAAATACGCGGTGTTAACCCAGAGGTAGTTTGGAATCTCTTTCGCCCACTGTAAAATAAGTCGCCCACTAAGGGATGACCTAGATAACGAAAATGGACCCGAACCTGATGCGTCCGCCCCGTTTGAGGAAAAACCTCAACCAAAGAGTACCACTTTCCCTGATAAGAAAAACTTTTTTTCAAACGATACACTGTTTTAGCTGGCCGACCACCAATAAAAACAGTGAAACGCCGCCGATTAAAGGGATTGCGTTGAATCGGAGCATCAACTACCCCCTCTTCTGGTACTGAACCATGAACCAAGGCCAAATATTTCTTTTTCACTCGTCGTTCCTTAAACTCGGCTAACAAGAACTCTAGAGCCGCTGGAGTACGACCAATAAGAAGAACTCCGCTAGTATCTTTATCTAAACGATGAGCTAACCCAGACCGCTGAGCAAATACTTCATCGCCCTCCCCTTGCTTCACCCAACCTTCTTCCTCTAACCAATCTTGGAGTGTCCTCGTCTTCACCGACTCTGCCCGATTGACCACTAATCTGGCTGGCTTATCAACTATCAAGATATAATCATCCCAATAGATTGGCCGAATATTCAACTTACTTTCTTTACTAGCCACCATAAAACTCCTCCACTAATTAAAAGATCAGCTAAGTTAAGGTTAATAAACCCTAATCTAATATAATCCACTACCCCACCCCATATAAACCTATCTAAAATATTACTCAAGCCACCAACTAAGATGGCCCCTTCGGCAGCTTCCGGCCGATGGTAAAAAAGAAGAAAAATTATCAACCAAACAATCAGTAAACTCCCATTAAGAAGATAACTCGGGTAAGGTAAGGAAAAGCTGATTACTCTATTTAAGCCAACAGCCAAAAACTGGCTTTTAAGAAAGCGGTCAACGACAAAAACAACTCCCCAACCACCTAACCACCGCCAATCTTCTTTCCTCATTATTTCTTCTCTAACTGCCGCTCGCAATCAATACATAACTCCGCTGTTGGCCGGATAGCCAAACGGTCAGTGTTAATCATCTTGCCACAGCGACGGCAAAAGCCATAACTGCCATCATCTATTCGTTGGAGGGTCCGCTTAATCTCTTCTAAACTCTTGATTATCTGCTTTTTAAGAGCAGTTATTTTATCATGCTCATTATTCTCATAACTGTCATCCCCAGCTTCATTATCACTTATCCGCCCTGGTTCATTATAAGGATCACCTGACTCTAACTCAGCTAACTGTTTAGTTAACTCCTCCTCTTCAGCTTGAAGATACTCCTTAAGAGGTTGAAGTACCTTACTTGGATATCTTTTAAAACTCATTTTAACCTTTCTTTTTACCTTGATAATTAGTCTTCTTTTTCGTTGTCCTCCTCAATTTTAGCAAACTTATGCTGGGCCAGTGGAGAAGATTAGCCCAAAAAGCAAAAACTATCCCTAAACTCAAACCGCTAATCAGCCAAAGAAAAGTAGAAAGATCAAAACCAAAAACTAAAGGAGAGGAGTTTACTCTCCATAAGTCGATAAAGAGAAAATGCCCTAAGGCGTAACTGGCTTGGCTGAGCCAGAAAACGAAACCCATCCGGCCGCTAGGATACCACTTAAGAGTCTTATAACGGAAACGAAGCTTACTAAAGAGAACCAACAAGCCTAAGATAAAGAGAAGGTGGAACAAACTAAGAGGGTAACGTTGGCCAGGTTGATCTAATATCGGCCAAGCTAGAGGAAAAGAAGTTATCTTCCCCAACCAACACCAGCCGCCGAAACAGGCTAAAGATAACCAAAAAAGGAAAACTAGACTTACCCAGGCCAAGATATCTAGAAATTGCCACTCAGGCCAGTCTGTCTTCTTGACTTGGTACCAACTTAAGAGCCAAAAAACAAACCAAAATGTCCAGCCATTCACTCCTGGATAACTGCCCCACTTAAAGAAATACTGCCAACCAAGATGATAGTTTAAAACCAACTGAATCAGGCGGCCAAGAACAAAGGCCCAAAAGAGGGATTTAATAACAAGAGAAAAAGCTGTATCTTCATCCCAGCTGGTATGACTCAATTCCCGCCAAAAGATAAAAGCAGCCACTAAGATCCCCAAGCTTAAGATAACTCCATAAGAAAAAACTGAGATAAAACCTAGGTTAAAAAGTAAACCGAACATCTCAGTAGGCCCGGGCAAACAAAGTAACTTTTCCTTCACCTTTTCGGGTGTAAAAATCTGTTCCTTTTTCCTCGAAAGTATCCAAGGGAATACATCGAGCAGTGGCTTTAGTCTCTTCTTTTATCTTGGCTTCTATCTCAGGGTTATCCTGGTAAAAAACCTGAACTAAATTACCCTTCTTAACCTCTTCCTCGAAAGCAGAATAAGAATCAACCTTAACGATATGATCCGAAGTAAAACGTCGGTGCTCTTCTAATAAATTATCTTGGATCTCTACCAAGAGGTTACTCAGGAAAGTATAGTTAAGCTGACCGGTTAAACGTTCATTTTTATCCCGCCGGAGGAGAGTCAAATTCTTTTCCTTGACCTCCTTCTGACCTATCTCCAACCGCAGAGGAACTCCTTTCATCTCCCAATGGTTAAATTTATACCCCGGGGTGTGATCACTCTCATCAAGAAAAACCCGAAAACCCATTCGTTTTAACTCTTGATAAACTTGCCGAGACCAATCAATTACTTCCTTTTTTCCCCTTCCTTTAGGAATAGGAACTATAACTATCTGAATAGGGGCAATTCGCGGCGGCAGGCGTAGGCCTTTATCGTCACCTAAAGCTAGGATTAAACCGCCGATTATTCGAGTTGATAACCCCCAGCTCGTCTGCCAAGGATACCTCAATTTCCCTTTTTCATCTAAAAACTGGAGTTGAAAACTCCTGGCAAAATTCTGCCCTAACATATGACTAGTCCCTGCTTGCAAGGCCTTACCATCTTTAAGAAGAATCTCAATTGAGGTGGTATAAACTGCACCGGCAAACTTTTCACTTTCAGTCTTAAAACCAGCAATCGAGTAAAGAGCCAACTCTTCTTGAACAAAATCTTTATACATTAAGAGGGCAGCTTTAACCAACTCATCTGCTTCTTTTTTAGTCTGATGAACGGTATGTCCCTCTTGCCACAAAAACTCCAAGCCCCGAATGAAGGGTAAAGTTCTTTTTTCCCAACGAACTACATTTGCCCACTGGTTAATCTTCAGAGGCAGATCCCGGTAGGACTGAACCCAACGAGCAAAAGCAGCATACATTATAGTCTCACTTGTCGGCCTGACTACCAAAGGTTCTTCTAACTTCTTACCGCCACCATAAGTAACCAAAGCTAGTTCAGGAGAAAAACCAGCTACATGTTCTTTTTCTTTTTTTAGGAATGAGTAAGGGATAAAAAGAGGAAAATAAACGTTCTCTACCCCTAATTCTTTAATCCGCTCGTCCAGTTTTTTTTGAATCATCTCCCATAAGGCGTAACCGTAGGGGCGAAAGATTATTGTTCCTCTTACTGGGCCATAATCAGCCAACTCTGCTCTCTGGACCACTTCTTGATACCATTTAGCCTGGTCTTTACTCCGTGGAGTTAAGCCTTTCATAAACCAATTTTAGCAGATTAGTGCCGCTTTACCTACTAAAAAGAGCTTCCTTCCAGCTTAATTACCATAACAAAAAGAGTCAGCCACAAGACAAGGAAAATCAGAAAAAACTCTAACCTACTCTTCATCTTCCTGACGATAACCCTCATAGTTGCGGAACTTAATTAGCTTATCTTCGAAAAGAAGTTTTATTTTCCCTACTGGTCCGTTGCGGTGCTTGGCTATTTCTAAAGTTCGGACCCTCTTGTCTTCATCCTCATCATTATGATACAGGAACATAACTACATCAGCATCTTGTTCAATAGCTCCTGATTCTCGAAGATCAGCTAGTTGGGGACGATTGCCCCCTCGGTGTTCGACTGCCCGAGAAAGTTGAGAAAGAGCTAAAACCGGTACTTTCAATTCCCGGGCTAGGTTCTTTAACTCTTGAGAAATATAGGAAACTTCCTGAACCCGCCCCTCGAAGCGACGGCGGGGTTTAATGAGTTGAAGATAGTCAACAACAACTAAATCCAACCCTTTTTCAGCTTGAAGTCGGCGGGCCTTGGTTCGCATATCAAGGATGCTTAAGCCAGGAGTGTCATCAATAAAAAGGTTAGCCTCGGCCAAAATACTCATGGCTTCCATCAATTTCTGCCAGTCACCTTCTGAGAAATTACCTATCTTCAGCCGCCAGGCATCAATATCAGCTTGAGCTACTAACAAACGATCCACTAGCTCTTCATGGCTCATTTCTAAGGAGAAAAAACCAACATTCTTTCGACCAACAACACTTACATAATGGGAAATATTTAAAGCTAAAGCTGTTTTCCCCTGTCCTGGCCGGGCAGCTAAGATAATCAGGTTGCTTTTCTGCAAGCCAGACAGTTTCTTATCCAGATCAACAAAACCAGTTTCTAAACCCCGCATCCTGCTCTGGCTTTTATGCAGTTCATCCAGTCGATCAAAAGAGTCAGTCAGAAGATCACGAATGGTAACGAAATCTTGGCGAACACTCTCTTTAGACAAAGAAAAAATCATCCCCTCAGCTTCATCTAAAAGTTTCTTGGTGTCACTCTGGACATCAAAAGATTTCTCTACCAACTGACCAGCCATATTTATCAATTTTCGCCTTAGATAAAGCCCTTTAATTATTTCAGCGTAATCCTCAATATGAGCGGATGTGGGAACAGACTCAGCTAAACTAGCTAGAAAAACACTACTGCCAATTTTCTTCAAAGCTCGATGTTTCTTTAACTGTTCACTTAGAGTAACTACATCAACCGCCTGGCGATTGGAGTAAAGCTCCACAATACTGGTATAGATCAATTTTAATTTTTGATTATAAAAATGATCTGGAGACAACTTTCCTATCACTAAAGACAGAGCCTCAGGATCAATTAAGATAGCTCCGATAAGGGAACGCTCAACCTCTTCGGAGTGTGGCGGAACCCGACCAGGATTATCAGTAGGTGGCATTTTATTTCTCTCTTTCTAAAACAACTACTTGAGTTGGTAGTTCTTTTTCTGCTATCTTAAGAACTAATTGGGGTTGAGTTACTTCTTCTTTCTTTACTCCCATTTCTTTTAGAAAAACATCTAAGGGATCGATTTTGGCAAAGCGGTCACTGTGCTCGACCGTCCGATAATGCATCGGAATAACATAATGAGGTTCTAATTGATCAATAACTTTAATCACATCCTCGAGAGGAAGGGTATAAAATCCTCCAACCGGAACAAAAAGAACATCCACTTGACCAATTTTTTCTACCAACTCATCCTCAAGAGGATGACCTAAATCACCTAAATGGAGAAGAGAAAAATTATCTTCTAAAAGCTGGTAAATTGTGTTTAAACCTCGTTCCTGTCCTTTCTCTTTATCATGGTAAGTCAACCAGCCATTAATTCTTACCTGATGGAACTCATACTCGCCCGGCCCATTTATTAACATAAAGTTTCCCTTTACTCCCTCGATGTAAGAATGATCAAAATGATTATGAGTTACTAAGACTAAATCAGCTTCCATTTTCTTCATCTTAAAGCCTACACTCGGTGGAAAGGGATCAATAACCGCCCGCAGTTTAGGAAAACGAAGGTAAAAAGCGGAATGCCCAAGCCACTGTATCTTGATCATATTCCTATTTTACAACACTCGTGGGTTTCTGAAGTGCAGAACTTAGAACTCGGAGCTCGGTAGAAAAGCATCAAATAACAAATTCCAAGGATACAAAGGAGGATAAATCCTAAACAACTAAAAGGAGTCATCCTGAGCCCCGCGAAGGATCTAGCCGAAGGCGCACGGGTGTGCTCCCAAACTCTGGTGCCAACCTCTTTTACGCTGACGCTAGATCCTTCGTCGCTATAGCTCCTCAGGATGACTTCCTAACAAGCTAAGCTCTAAGTTCCAAGTTCCGAGTTCTGTTTTATTTGAAAATTGGTCATTGAAAATTGGTTATTAAACTCCCCTACCCCCCTCCCCAGCGGGTTACCAGAAAAACACTGCCGGTGATTAGAAGCATTAACCACCAGAGTTCGTTTTCTGTCTGCTTAAAAACCTTTTCCAAAAAGTGAGCTTGGTAAAGACCTCCTAAAGCGTAAACCAAAGAAGCTACAAAGATAGCCTTTACCGTTAGAGGGGTCGGCCAGAAAGAAATAACCAATGATCCTTCACTCACCAAGAGAGTAAGAATAAAAGCATAATACCAATAAATCTTCTTAAAGCTGTCAGATAGGTCTACTATCCAAATGAGGTAAAGACTAATAGGAAAAACCAGAATAAAAGTAAGGAGAGCATTCAACCAGGCTGAGAAACGAAAGACTAAGACTGCATCCATAACTAAAAAACAGCCAATTATCACTAAAAAAAGACTAATACCCAAAGCAGCTTGAAAAAGTTTTATCGTCCGCTGGCTGGAAACCAAAAAGATGTTGCTGTCCAGAAAAGAAGCATATAAAAAGACAAAGATCATCATTGTTTCTAAAAAATGGAGCCAAACCAAGGAAGGAAGAACCAACTCAAACATTAAGCCTCCACCTAGAATGTAAGCAGGAATAATAGCCAAAAACCAATAACCTATCAGGTAGCGATTGTGCCAAAAAATCAAGCCAAAGGTTACTACTGTCAAAAGAAAAAGAAAGGGTAAAAAATAAAGGCGGTTATAGTAATCCTTAAGAGTCAAGCCGTAAAAGAAAATTAGGCTTAAAAAAAGTGAACCTAACAAAAACCTCTGTCGATAACCAAGATAAGACAATCTCATTGTTCTTGCTCTACCCCACTATGGTAAAGAGCATAAACATCATTAATAATTTCCAACTGCTCCAGCAAGTTAACTAACCGTAACCATTCCTTTTCATCCAAATGAATAGGATTTTTAGCTAGAAAACCAAGTTGCTCTTTACTTAAGGGATAGCCAGTCTGGACTAATTTTTCCCTCAAATTACTTAACTGGTCAGGCTTAACATAAAGGATAGTTTTTCCTTCACCAAAGTGAAAATCAACTAAACCTAACTCACTCCATTCTAGGATTTCCTCATCAGTAACTTTTTTGTCGATTTCTATAACTACCACTTCCTCAAACATATAACTTACTGCTCCACTCTGTCCTAAACTACCACCATGTTTTCCTAAAACATTCTTCACCTCCCCAACAAAGCGGCGGCGGTTATCAGTTAAACCCTGAACTATAATTCCAACCCCAGCGGGACCAAAAACCTCTAAAGTTACACTTTCAATTTTATCTTTATCCTTACCATAGACCCGATCAACTGCTTTTTTAATCTTCTCCAAGGGCATATTAGCTTTTTTAGCTTGCTCAACTGCTAACCTTAATTTATAGTTGGTCTCCGGATCAGGACTTCCCCCCTCCCGGGCGGCAATACTTATCATCCGCGACAACTTAGTAAAAATCTTGCCTCGTTTTGCATCCTGAGCTTCCTTTTTGTGTTTAATGGTTGCCCATTTAGAATGTCCAGACATTTCTTTCCCTCCTAAAAATTTAAAGATTGAATAATTAAACCAAGATCAGACCGAAAATCAGCTCTTTTTACTTCCGTCAGCAAACAATTAAAAAGAACGTCAATCTTCATCTCTTTTTTTAACCCAGCGGCAGCTGGACCGAAGCAATAATTAATCTCTTCTCCATTATAGTTCATCCTTGCCCTAACTGGGGTGGTAACAATTTTTTCCTGAGCTACTTGCCAACCTAAGTTCTTAACTAAGCGGCGGTAATAACGGCGGAGAGAGTTATTGTTAAATCGATAAAATAAAGCCACTCGGTAACTAGAAGAAGAACTGTTGTATTTCTGCCAAAGAGAGTCCCATCTAGAGAGATTAATTCTGCCTTTCTTATCTGGCTTCATTTTTACCACCACCATCTCCTGGCCACCGAAACGCTGCCAGTAAGCGACTGCTCGCCACCATTCTTTACGAAAAAGATATTTCTGGGGCAGATAACTTCGTTTAAGACAGTTTTCAGCTAACAAAGGACACTCTTTCTTTCCTTGACTTAGGTAAAAATTACTTAAAGGGACAGCTAAATCCATCTTAATTATTTTTCTAGCCACTTCTGGTTGCTGAATCAATTGGTCAAGGCTGACATATTGATGAGAAAAATAAGAGTACCACTTCATTTGAGGGGGAAAGAAAAAAATAACTCCTCTCGCTTGAGGGAATGGGGAAGTAAAAAGGACCAGACCATTCCGATTCAAAGAAACTAAATTAAAGTTACTCTGATGGGACCACTGCCAAAATGTTTTGGCTTCAACCCCAAAACGAACTAGGAAAATAATAAGAAATAAACTAACTAATCCAAATAACCAAAAAGAAAAAAGCCGCCAGGCAGAAAAATGCCTCTTACTTTTCTTTTTTTTCTCTAACATATAACTATTATACTTAACTTAATATGGAATTGATGACTAAAAACTTCAATTATTTCCTACCCCCAAGGCTAATAGCTCAAAAGCCAGCTCAACCAGCTAACTCAGCTAGGTTAATGGTCCTCGACCGGCACCGGCAAAAAATTAGCCAGGCTTATTTTTACGACTTAGCCAAATTTCTCCCCCATAGAGCTGTCTTTGTTTTTAATAAAACCCGTGTCCAACCAGTCCGCCTTTTCGGTTATAAGCCTAGCGGCGGTAAGGTTGAGATTTTCATTCTCCACTTATCCCCCCATTTGACAGCCTGGCTCCATCCCGGACTTAAACCGGGACAGACAGTCATCATTCCAACCAACTCCCAAAAAAACAATGTCATCGTACGAGTTAATCATCATCAGGAAAAAGAATTCACGCTAGAAGTTGTTAAGGGAAACCTAGATCTCCAGTTTCTTCATCAGTACGGCCATACTCCTCTTCCTCCTTATATCCACTCTTCCGAGAAAGAATCACTTCTCCGCCGCTGGTACCAACCTGTCTTCGCCAAAGAGGGTTTTTCAGTAGCCAGCCCAACCGCTTCTCTTCACTTTACACCTCATTTTCTCGAAGAACTTAAGAAAAAAGGCTTCTCCTTTGCTTTTGTTCGCTTAGATGTTGGTCGAGGAACCTTTGAACCAGTAAGAAGAGAAAAAATAAAAGAACATCAGATGCACTCAGAGCTTTTTACCCTCTCAAAACGGACAGCCCAACTACTCAATCAAGCAAAAAAGAAGAAGCAACCTATCATTGCTGTGGGGACTACGGTAGCCCGCACCCTCGAATCCAGCTATTCTTATAAAGATGGTTTCATCCCTCAAAAAAGAGCCACCACTGACCTTTTTATCTACCCGCCTTACCAATTCCGCTCATTCGATATCTTAATCACCAATTTCCATCTGCCCCGCTCAACCCTCCTTATGCTCGTTTCCGCTTTTGTCAGTTGGCCAAATACCCCAACTCCTTTTACTATTTTCTCTCAAAGCCTTTTAGGCAAAGCTTATCAACTAGCTATTCAAGAAAAGTACCGTTTCTACTCCTTTGGCGACGCCATGCTTATTCTTTAACAAGTAAGCCTTACCCAATTGAAAAATCGGACTGAAATTAATGGAAGTTAGAAAGTTCATGAAGTTTGTAAAGTCCATAAGGTTATAAAGTAGAACCCCTTGAGGAGTCGTCCTTAGAACAAGTTGTTTTCTCCTCTTCGCGTCATTCTGAGCCCCACGA
>WFRL01000057.1 GCA_015486555.1 Candidatus Microgenomates bacterium
AGTCCTACCTAATTGAAAAATCGGACTGAAATTAATAATATTGACAATAAGCCTGTATCATCTTAGCTAATGCTTTCAATGATGGTTATTAACTCCTCCTTTCTTTCTTTTAATTAATTGGTTAATTGTAGCAAATAGTAATCTCTCTTGATGTCTAAGTTTCTCAGCAAACTGATTATCACTTAGTTGATAGGCAATCTTATCCAGCTTTTGGAAGCTAAGGCCTGGTTTAAGGTAGCTTTCTGCTTGAGGAAGAGATTTAAGATATTCATAAGGAACCTGATAACGATGATAGACCTTCTTTACTCTTCCTTTCTTATCAACAACTGAGGTGGGATAACCAGAGGGACGGTGGTAATTAAGATAAGGATTAAAGTAATTAAGGTAATAATCATTGAGAAGATTAATAACCTCATCCTCATCGGGAAGATACTGCCAGCCCATATTCTTTCTGATGACACTGCCATTCTTAGTTTCGACCAAGGCATTGTCATTAGGTCTTCTCGGTCGGGACTTAGTCTGTTTGATTCTTAACCTAGATAAGAGATCAGCTACTCGGTAATTAATATTCTCACTGCCTCTATCTGAATGGAAATTAAAGATAACAAAAGGAAATTGAGCTAAGATAGTCTTCAGAGCCGGAATCATGTATCTCTCACTAATCACCGGAACAGCAATTACTACTTCCCATTGGCTAATCTCATCAACAGCATTGATATGATAAATATCTCGTTGATGAACGGTATCGACTCTAATAGAACCAGGCTGATCATAATTTTCAGGAGCTTGGCTAATACCAATGGAGGCGGTCCTTTTCTTGGTATGGTTAACCCAAGAATTATGATAGATGGGGTGTAATCTGAGATTGGTGATATGGCCATGAGAAATACCTTTAAGCCTTTGGTATTGATGATGACCAAAGGTTTCTACTTCTCTTCTAAATATCTCTTTGGTAGCTCTTTCACCTAGTCTTAGATGGAGCTCATCGGTCTTTTCCAGAAGCTTAATGTCAACAGGAGTATAGATTCGATGACTCTTGGATGAAGATCGTTGGTATGGTTTCTTTTTTAATCCTTCTCCCCTGAGGACTCTTTTTATCAGCTGGTTTAGTTGAGAACGATGATAACCAGTTACCTTTTGAAGGTACAAGAAGAGATAATGTTTATCACCCTTCTTCAATTGGGAGTAATTAAACCTCTTAACTGTTCCCCTGATAAAGTCATATTTTTCTGATTGTGAAGCAGAAACCAAAGACAGGCTTAGCTCTTGAGTTGTCTTCAGAAACTTCTTAATTTGGTGTATAGTATTTATGCCTGAGTCATCCATGTTGATTAGTACCATAATCATCATTGTAGATGATTCAGGCTTTTGTTGTCTTGGATTCTTTTTCTTTTTTTAGTGTTTAAAGTCCGATTTTTGAGTTAGGTAAATGTCTTTCTTCAGTCCGATTTTTGATTAGGTAAGACTATTAATGGTAATCCAAACTTGAAAGTTGTAGAATATAAAACCCTTAAAGATGCCACCGAAGAGATAGATAAGTTTTTTCAAATTATCGGTGAGTGAGACTAGATTCCAATTAGATTTTTAACGCCAATTAAGGATTTATTATCAAGTTAACTTATTCTTTAAGAGGTGTCTGGAGAAATTTATAACTGAATTCCAGACCTTTTTGAATTAAATCCAGGTGGAAGTTTTCACCAATGCCATGCATATGACAATCCTCATTGGCCAAGCCCACTGACAGCGGGTTAATACCAAAGAGTTTCTTAAAAGTGACTATGACAGGAATCGCCGCTCCCACATAATGATAAAGTATCGGCGGTTGATATACTTCCTGGAGGATTTTCCGAGCCTGGGTAAAAATCATTTCCTCAACATCTATTTTGACCGGTTCATGGAAGCCGGTGGCTTCCAGATGATACTTGACATCATTAGGTGTTTCCTTTTTGACAAAATTAGCAAATTGTTTATAAATTTGATGGCTTTTTTGGGGCTTAACTAAGCGGAAATTAAATCGGGCTTCGGCTTGAGCCGGAACGATATTGGCAAATCCATTGCCGATATAACCACCTTTTATTCCGGTAACTTGAATTGTCGGGTAAAAACCGGTGGTTGTATAAAAGTTTTCCCCCTTATCTAAGCGCAAGAATTTGAAACCTGCTTCTAGAGCTGGATTGCCGGCCAATTTTAAAAGCTGTTGATTATTAGCTGCCTCTTCCTTAGTTACCGGTTTTATTCCCTCATAAAAACCCGGCAGGAGAACGTGGTTATTTTCATCAACTAACTGATGAATAAGGGCGGTCATTTGTTGAACGGCGTTGGCTACCGCTCCACCATAAAGTCCCGAATGGACGGCTGTCTTGGCAACTCTATATTCCAGGCGGGCATTAAAACCGCCACGGAAAGAGGCTTCAATTGTCGGTTTTCCCCCAACTAGCTCACCATCAGAAATCAAAACGTAATTAGTTTTTAAGAGGTTTTTATACTTTATCATCAATTCAGCTAGTTCTTCTACACTACCTGTTTCTTCATTGCCTTCAATTAAGAATTTGAGATTATAAGCGAGTTTACCTTCCTTGAGAAGTTGGAAGGCGGTGGTGATATGAATTGAAACTTGTCCCTTATTATCTACAATCCCCCGGCCATAAAGCCGGTTTGACTTAATCGTTAACTGAAAAGGATTATACCCCCATTCTTCCTTACCGGCTGGCTGAACATCATAGTGGCCATAGATTAAAAGAGTAGGTAGTTTGTCATCTAAATGGCATTCAGCAAAAACGACGGGATTCAATTTTGGATGGTTAAGTAATTTTGTTTGGAACCCTTTTCCCCTAAAAGTTTCTGCTAAAAAGTGGGCCGTTTTTACCATAATCTCCTTATATGCCGGATCGGTAGAAATACTTTTCCAAGCCAGAAATTTATCAAGAAATGGCCGGTAAGATTTTATTAATTCCATATTTTATTATATCCCCATCCTCCCCTTAGACTCTTTTGAATTAAAAGTATCCTTTCCAGTCACCTAAATGATTTGAAGATATTTCACCTCCAACCCAGTTAAAATTGCGGAGTAAGTTTCTTGACTTTAGACAGGAAACTTGTTAATCTTATTTTAACAATAAAAATGGCAAAACCTTATCAGCGAGCTACACCAATTTGTCTAGTTCTCGCCTTATTAGCAGTAATTGGAATTGTTTGGGGCTTGCTTAACAGTAATCCGTTGATAATTATCCTTTTTCTTTTTCCTACCGTTCTTTATGAGGTTTATCGAACCGAGGGAAAATCTACCAAATTAGCTTCTTGGGGGCTGTTAATAGTCTTTATTTTAGAAGCGGTGTTAATTGTCACCAATATTAGTTTTGACTTAACCAGTTTTTTGGGTACTAATCAACAATATTTAGCTGGTTATGCCATCCCGCTGGGGGATATTAAAATTGTCGGCCCAACCATAATGGCTCTTTTGTCGGTGGTCCTTTTTACTAATACCCGAGGCCGTTATACTAGATGGTTAGCGGTAATTATTTTTGTCACCTCTTTTGCTATTGTTTACGGTTTGGATCCTACCCTTTTTGTTAAATTGATAAAACTCAGCCTTAAAGAAGGATTAAATAAGCTCCAATAATGGTGCGAATATTTAATTAAGTGGTCTAATTGTAAATAAATCAGAACTACCTGATATTTTTATTAAACGTCAATAATTAAAGTGCATGATAATCTCTATAACTTTTTATGCTAAATTTAAACCATGACCCACACGAATTATTTTGAGATAGAAGCCAACTCATATTACGATCTTGGTCTAAAAGAAGGTCGATTGTTCAGACGAACCTTAGTTAATTCGATAGGTAAAGGAAAGCAAAATAAATTTTGGCAAAGTCAGGTTAGAAAATCTAAGGACTATCTCGCCCCCACACTCAAAGCCTTCCCTTATCTTATAGAAGAATTAAAAGGCTATGCTAAAGGTGCTGGAGTTTTGTTTGATGATCTTTGGGCTTTGAGTTTAGAAGATGAAATAACGGAAGATGATAAATGTACCACGGTAATTACTAATAATGGCCAGCTTATTGGACATAACGAAGATTGGGATGCGGATTCAAAAGATGCTATTTGCATTCTTAAAAAAACAGTAAAAAATTTAACTATCTTTGAACTTTTTTATTACAACACCTTGGGTGGCAA
>WFRL01000058.1 GCA_015486555.1 Candidatus Microgenomates bacterium
AACCTTCTTTTTCGCGTCATTCTGAACGAATGTGAAGAATCTAGCGTTAGCGCAAGGATTGTGGCACTCAAGTTTCTTTTCATTTCCTACCCCAAGGTTAATTGAGTGTTTTTTCTTTAACCCAGTTCCTCTAACCTAGCTCCTAGTTCCAATTACTAAGTTCCAAGCTCCAAGTTCTAAGTTCTGATTCCTGCGCTCGCTTCCGCTCGCTAGATCCTTCACTTCGCCTAGCGGCTCGTTCAGGATGACACGAAGAGGAGGAAAGTACAACCTTCTCTCGAGTCATTCTGACCCTCCGGGACGGAGGGAAGAATCTAGCCGAAGGCGCATGGGTGTGTTCCTAAGCCTGAGTGCCAATTCCTGCGCTCGCTTCCGCTCGCTAGATCCTTCGTCGCTCTAGCTCCTCAGGATGACCTGAGAGGAGGTTGTACTTCACCTCTTGGAGTGAGCTGTTTCCCCTTTCTCTGTCATCCTGAACGAGCCGACAGGCAAAGTGAAGAATCTAGCCGATAGGCGCACGAGAATCAACTCAAACCTGAGTGCCAATTCTTTGCGCTTCACTAGATCTTCCCCTCACCGAAGGGGGGTCGGAATGACTTGTAAACAGCGAGGGAAAACTATCACTTGACAAAACTTGATTGAATCCATAAAATAGCAGTTGAAGCTTGAGTTTGCTAATTTAAGGTTATAAAATTCCTAAGGGAGGATATTTATGGCAGGATTACACATAAAGCCAAGCAGTAATTATGTTTTAATTGAACCTATTGAAGGAGAAAAGAAAACAGCTTCAGGAATTGTCTTGCCAGATTCAGTAGAAAAGAAACCACAGTTAGGGAAGGTTTTAGCTGTAGGAACAAGTAGCGAGAAAAGTGAGAATCCACCCTCTAAGGTAGGGCAAACTATTATTTATCGCAAATGGGGTGGAGAGGAATTTGAGTACAAGACCAAAAAATATCTTTTTGTTAAGTTTGAAGATGTTCTAGGTGTTCTAGAAAAGTAATTAATTAATAAAGTTGTAGAAGGAGGAGATATGGCTAAACAATTAAAAACAGGCTATGAGGCCAGACAGGCTTTATTGGCAGGTATTAACCAATTGGCTCAAGCGGTTACCGTGACTATGGGGCCCCGGGGCCGAAATGTAGCTTTAGAGAGAAAATGGGGTGGACCTAGAGTAGTCCATGATGGAGTGACTGTTGCTAAGGAAATAGAACTAGCTGACCCTTTTGAAAATATGGGGGCCCAGCTAATTAAAGAAGCGGCCTCAAAAACTAATGATGTTGCTGGCGATGGGACTACCACAGCTACCCTTTTAACTCAAATTATTGCTCAAAACGGTGTTAAAGCAATTACTGCTGGGGCTAATCCTATGTTACTAGTTAAGGGACTCCAAGCTGCTGCGGACAAGGTAGTAATGGAACTATTAAGTAAGAAAAAAGAAGTCAAAACAGATGAAGAAATTGCTCAGGTGGCTACTATCTCTTCTGGTGATGCGAGAATTGGCGATAAAATTGCCGAGGCTCTGAAAAAGGTCGGTAGTAATGGAGTAGTTACTGTTGAGGAATCGAAGGGGTTAGATTTGGAGATTAAGTACAAAAAAGGGATGGAGTTTGACCGTGGTTGGGTTTCTCCATATTTTGTTACTAATCCCGACCGAATGGAAGCAGTTATCGAGGATGCTCATATTCTTATTACCGATCAAAAAATATCGGCAGTTAATGACCTGTTACCTTTTTTAGAAAAGGTAATAAAAGTGAGCAAAAATATTGTTATCATCGCTGATGAGATTGAAGGAGAGGCTCTAGCTACCTTAGTAGTTAACAAACTCCGAGGCACCTTTAACATCGTTGCGGTTAAGGCACCTGGCTTTGGTGATCGACGGAAGGAAATGCTTCAAGATATAGCTGTTCTGACTGGAGGGACAGTTATTTCTGAGGACACTGGCCGCAAACTTGACTCCGTTGAGGTTGAGGATCTTGGCCGAGCCGATCGAGTTGAAGTAGATAAAGAAGATACCCGAATTATCGGCGGAAAGGGTGAAAAAACAGCTATAGAGGCTCGGGTTAAGCAGATTAAAACAGCTATGGCCGAAACAACTTCTGATTTTGATCGTGAGAAATTAGAGGAGCGACTGGCTAAATTAGCTGGGGGGGTAGCTGTTATCCAGGTTGGTGCGGCCACTGAAGTGGAGTTAAAGGAGCTTCAGGAAAGAGTAAAGGACGCTGTTGAGGCAACTAAGGCAGCTGTTGATGAAGGCATGGTTCCTGGAGGTGGAGTAACTTTACTCCGTGTTCGGGAGGTAATAAAAGGGATGAAGTTTGAAACTAATGATGAGAAGTATGGAGGTGATATTCTTTACCAAGCTCTAGCAGCGCCAATTAAGAAATTGGCTTTTAATGCTGGAGTTGAGCCTGGTGAGGCAGTTAGTAAAGTAATAGCTGGCGAGAAGGAACATGGTTGGGATTATGGTTTCAACACCTTAACTTTAGAGTACGGTTCACTCTACAAAATGGGGGTGATTGATCCAGTTAAGGTTACTCGCCAAGCTTTAATCAACGCTGTCTCGGTGGCTAAAATGGTCCTGACCACTGAGGTCTTGGTAGCTGACATACCTGAAAAGGAAAAAGAAACTCCCCCAGCTGCTAACCCCGGAATGGGCGGAATGATGTAAAAAAAATAGCACCCCACCCTTTCTCAAAAAGGGTGGGGTCTTTTGTATTGAGGAAGTAATTGATCAACCAACTGGCGGAAAATAGTGATAGGCTTTTTATTTTTAAGGAGAAGGTAAGGGTTTCTCTTTGTTGGATGAATAAGCTGAGGGTCTTTAAGAAGCTCTTTTTGGTTCCTGAAATAAAGATTAATTAAAGATTATGGGAGTGACTGAGGGTCAATTAGTTGATAAAACTGCCGTCGCCTCAGCTAGGCTAAGGTGACCTTCATCAGCAGTGAAGATAAGGGCTTGAATTTTTTTTATCTCTTCTCATCCTTTCGGAGCTTCTTTAACTTCCACATAAAAAGACGGGCTTTGCTCTTAGCATTTTCAGCGTCACGAACAAAGGACCGTGCCTTTTCTAAAAGGTGGCGAGGGAGAGTCTTGGCTAGGCGGATGTAAAGACTTCGATGAGACCAATCATTAAGTTCATCAGCTAGTTCTAAACCGTAAAGTTGAAACTCTCGGGTTACTTGTTTACTTTTCCCTGGCTGATAACGAGAGAGAAGTTGGCGGAGACTGGTAAACCTTCCTAAATAAGGGGTTTTAGTTACTTTCGGCACTTAGATAAAAAGTAAATTGAGTAAACCAGCAGTAAGGAGCCAACCAATGAGAGAATAATGGAGTTGATTTTGAGCTGGCCGGTGGCGGAGAAAAATGAAAAAGTGTGGTGGGTAACCTTTCTTAAGGTAAGAAGCAACTTTGGTCATAAGACGGTAGTTAAAACCACTAATAAGACCGATAGTTAAGCTCCAGTTAGGGAAGGTAAGGGGGAAAAAAAGAATACCTAGCCAAATGAGAAGAAAAAAAAGACTTTCGAAAGGGTTGTAAAAAGAACGATCAGACCAGTTTTCTTGCCAACTGAGAATTAACCACTTCTTGAGTTCAGTCAAACTTGTTGGCTTGAGTTGAGGAGAGTCGATTATTCCCCTAATAAGATATTGAAGATCCCAAAGCCAACTTCCTAAAATTATTCCCACTAAGAGGGCTAATAAGGTTAAGATAGTTGAGGGTTGAAGAAAAGAATTGTTTAGGAGGAGTTTTAGGCTTTTTACAAACAGCACTCCTAAACTAAAAAGAGTAGTTCGTTTGAGTTGAGTAGCTGTAATCATCTCTCTTTATTTTAAACTATTGGAATACTATTTATCTTTCTCTATGGAGGATAAAGAACTTAAACTTAACTCGTTAAGGAGTTATCCCAGTCTGTCGGGATCTAGCGCAGCGCTGTGTTTTGGCTCTTTTCTCTCTTCAGGTCATTCTGAGCGGAGCGAAGAATCTAGCGAAGCGCAAATACTTAGCTCCCAAACTTGAGTAGACACCCGTGCGCCTATCGGCTAGATCCTTCACTTCGCCTGACGGCTCGTTCAGGATGACTTCAAGAGAAGAGATAATGTTCTGATCATTAGTTATTGGAATTTGGATATTGCCTGCCCCATAAAGAATGAAATTTCTTTCGGGGTTTGAAAATTGATCATTGATAATTGGTTATTTTACTAAGTCCCGAGATCTGAGTTCTGAGATTTGGTTCCAATATGTTTATAATAAAACTATGCCGGGCGTTGAAATGGAAAGAAAAGGAGAGAGAACTTCTCCACCAAGTTTGGATGTAGCTGAAGAAAAAATTAAACAGATCGAAACCTGGCTTGACCAGTTAGAGAAGACTGTTGCCCAACAAGGTACTCCTTCCGATCAAGGGAATATACCCCAGCTCAGTGGCGACCAGAATACTCTACCACCTTCCCAGCCTCAGAAGCCAATTATTCTTCCTTTAACTAAGAAAGAAATAGAAGTTGGTTTGCACAAGCCTTTGAGTTCGGCTATTCGCTGGTTGGCTGAGTGGTCAATCCGGATGATAAAGATGTATCACAATCGAGTTCGTTATCCGGCTCCTGCTCGAGTCTACGCTACTTAAACTAGGGTTTGTTTTCCAGAATCCGCAAGCGGAGAGAGCGGATGATTGCTTGGAGGTCTTTAACTGCTTCATCTAATTTACTATCTTGGTTGACAATAAGGTAATCAAACTCTTTGTACTGCTTAGTTTCCCAAACAGCCATATTTAAATTCCAGTTCTGCCAGCCAGCTTCACTTCCCCGTTTAATGAGCCTTTTTTGGAGAACATCAAGAGAGATAGCAGTGATAAAAACCAAGGCGGTGTAAGGAAAGAGGGTTTTAATTTTATCTTTGATATTCTTAACTCCCCGGACGTCAATCCGCCAAATAATATCCTTCCCCAAGGCTAATGTTTCCTCAAGGTGTTTTTTTTGGCCGCCGTAGAGATTGCCTCGATACTCAACCCATTCAATAAAAGCATCCTTAGCGATTAATTGTTCAAACTCCTCTCGCGAGATGAAGTAATAATCCCGACCATGAATCTCACCTGGCCGTTTGGGCCGGGAGGTAGTGGTAACCATATGGACGACATTCTTATCTCTCTTAATAACCTCGTTCATAATAGTGTCTTTTCCAGCTCCAGAAGGCCCGGAAATAATTACTAGAACCCCACGTTGGAGTTGGGTCTTTATTTCCTTCTTTAAATCAAGGTTTAATTTAGCTGCTTTCATAAACTAAGTTTATAACCAATTTGGCGCAAGAACTTTTTTCTCTTCTTTTTTCCTTCCTCCTTCTCGATTCCCCGAGGAATTCCTCCATCGACAACTCCAAGGATAGCTCGGCCCTGGTTTGTCTGGCCAACTATTATCTCAACAGGATTAGCAGTAGCGCAGTGGAAAGTTACTATCTCAGGCACTGAACGGAGGTGGGGAAGAATATTTATTGGATAGGCGTTAGCTAAAAAGATAAGTAAGCTGTGGCCTACCCCTAGCCGCTTTCCGTTTTCCACAGCCAGCTTAATCATTGCTGCGTCAGTTCCTTCGAAACGAATCTCTCGTGGACCGGAAGCTTCCAAAAAAGCCAATCCAAACTTAATGTTAGGAACAGCAGTTACTAAAGCTTCGTAGACATCCTCAACTGTCTTGATGAAGTGGCTGGTGGCCAAGATGAAGTTAACTTCTTCAGGTTTTTTTATCTGAACTGCCTCTACTTTTACTTCCGCCATACTCAATTTTAGCAAAGAGGTGGTAATTATTCTACCCAGTCTACTTTTAACTCAGCTCTTATGCTAGGAGGAAGGGTAGCTAACCATTTTTTGACTAGGAGTTTAGCCTTATCCGGCTGGCGGTAGATGTAGATGGCGATGTATTTTTCGTTGTAATAGCGCACTCCATAGTAACTATTTGGTTTAGGCAGGTGTTGGAGAAGGTATTTTCGTTGGAGTTTTGTTTTCAAAGCCTCCTCAAATTGAGGCGAGTAACTGCCTACTCCTATCTCATTTGCTGGGGTGTTTACCTGCCATTCTTTTAGTAGTTTGTTTTTGTAATAAATCTTGAAGGTGTAAATTGTCTTTAAACGAGGAAGCTGTCTTACTTGCCAGGTAAATGTCTTTTCATTAAGGGTGTTAAGTTGGGTTTTTAAAAAGGGTTCTATAACCAGCCTAATTTTCTCCCTTATTACCTTTTTGGAGAAGCTGACCTTAATGGTTGAGAAGTAGTTCTCTTCTTTTGGGGAGTAATTGACTACCTTTGGCGGCTGGTTAAGAAAGATAGTTGTCGCCCCGATAAGAATAGCCAGAAAACTAAGTCCAAGAATAATTTTTTTAGCTGTTACCTTCATGGTTGGCAAGATAAATTATGTAACCAACCGACTAATCTTAAACCTGGGAGGATACTCTTCCAGCCGCCATTGTTTTCTAAAGTGATAAAACGTTGGCTTACGTTGGCGCTAGCAAAAGTTAAGGTATTCAAGCCGAGTTGGGTGACTATCCCTACGTGGCCGTTTCCGCCACCTCCTTGAAAAACTAGGATATCTCCAAGAGAGGGTGTTTTCCCAGGTTGGTTAGGAATAGCCGAGAGAAAGTGAGAACAACTTTGGGGAGCATTTACCCACCAATCTCCTGCGTTACCAAAGGTTTTGTTGTCACAAAGGTTGTAAAGGCTCTGACCGTTGTAAAGGTGGCGGTAAACATCATTAACAAATTCGGTGCATTGGACGTAATGATTTTCTTTTTCTACCCAGTTGGCATCAGCCCGGATATAGTTTTTAAATGGTCCGTTCTCTCCTGTATTGCCACAATGATAGGAGTTAACGAAGTAGCCTAGGGCCGGGTTAGGATTGGCAGGGCAGTAACAATCGGCTATTTGATTGTCGCTACAACGATAAAGTTGATTGACTAATTTCTCCGCTTCAGCAGCAATTTCTTGGCAGCCGATTAAGGGGGCTTGGCCGATAAGGGTGTTGAAGCCGGTTATCTTTTGGTATTTCTTTCCTTGATTATCCTGAATTGTTACTTGAAGAGTGTTAGCCAGGCGACTGTTTTTGTACTCAGGTTGGAGAGGGAATTGGTAATCGACGATTTCCTCACTTCCGACTGTTAGGTCTTTGAAGTTTGAGGTTAGGTCATAGGTTAGGGTTTTAACCAGCCGGCCGCTAGGCAGTTGACTGTCCTTGGTATAGATCTGGCTAACATCTTTAACGGCAACGATTTTTAAATCTTTACCTTCAGCCTTCATCTTAATTCGAAAAGTTAACTTAATCTTGTCCCTGGCGGCGGCATTGCTTAAGCGGGGGAAGGCACTCCTTTCATCTTTAAGGATATATTTTGAATTGACCTTATCTAAACGCAGGTTTTTATAAAGAGTAAGATATTGGGTTCCACCTGATTGATAATAGAGGTTACTTTTTAAAAAAGCAGTTGAGAGATAAGGATACCAAAAAAGAGAAGCGGCTACTAAGGCGGTTCCCCCAGGAATAACAGTTAAGGCTAGAGTAATTCCGGTAGTCGAAGTAGCAAAGGCAGTCATTGTTCCCCACAGGCTGCTGGCTAGGCTAGCTGCACTGCTTGCCAAAGTGCTTAAAGAACCAATAAGGTGCTCTAGTCCGAAACCAACGCCGAATCCGAGGAGAAAACCTACTGGGCCTCCTATAAAACCGCCTATTAAAAAACCGCCTATTAAACCAAAAAAGACAGCCAGAAGATGGCTGAGGATAAAGTTAATAATTAAGTAAAGCCAGCCGGCAATAAAAGTCAAAATTTCTTTCCACCAGCGGCGAAGGAAGGGGTAAAGATCTTTAATAAGAGCTAAAACAGCTAGAACTGTCCCCACCCCGCTGGCCAGGCCAGCCAGATCCAAGCCTAACTTGCTTAAGACCTTAATGCTAAGTTGGCCAATTTTCTTTAGGCTCCAGATAAGGCCTTTTTTTAAGAGTTGCTTGGGATGAGTAATCAGCCAAAAACCCTTAAAGATGCGGCCAAACCGTTTTCCAGTTGGGCTGTTCTTAAATCTCTTCCACCAGGCGGCTAACTTCTTTCTAAGGGCTCTTATGCCTCGCCGTGGAGTTGCTACCACCCTTAAAAGGAAACCAGTAACTTTTTTGTGTCTGTATTTTCTTACTGTTCTGATAATCTTTAACCGAGCCTGGCGAACTCTTTTCCCTAGAAAACTTTTTCTCCATAACTTTCGAATCTTCCTCCTTACTTTCTTTCTGAGTGTCTTAGGATGAGCAACTGCCTCCACCCCTCCGAGGATTTTGTTAATTATTGGCCAGTGGCGGCTGTTTATTACTTCCTGAACTACCCGGCTGTCTTGGACTTCTTTTTGAACATGGTTCAATCTAATACTTAGTTGGTAAGAAGGTAGGCTAAGGAGAGTAGTTAGCTTAAGGAGCGGTTGGCCGATGAGCCTGGTTTTTAATCGCTGGAACTTAAGATAACTCCGAGCCAGGAAAGGCAGTTTAACTTCTTTGAGAATGTCTTCATGATCCTTCCTCCATTTGAGCATTTCTTCAAACTGGTGGTGAAGCTTATTCCCTTCAGTAAGAGGCTTGCGAGTGGTAACAGTCTTGCCCAAAACCCGGATGGGGCTACCCTTTTTTAACCACTCGAACTCCTTTTCCACTTCTTCAGTTGGATGAAGCAGCCAGTCGTAGGCACTAAAGGGATTTAGCCCCTTTTCAATTATTAGTTTCCGGTTGTTTTCCTTAGTAAAGAGAGACTTGAAAAGGTACTTTTTCCAGGCCCCCTTAGGCAGTCTAAACATCCGTTGGCTGGGCCGTTTAAAGATAACTCCGGTTGTGTCGATAATTTCTTTTACTTCCGGATGGGCTTGAACAAGAGGTGATTCTTGGAGAATTTTTTCCAAGGCGGAAGGAGCAATTAAAATTTTTTCGGCGGGCTTAACGTAGGTAATATAGTTAGCTGCTTGTTCAGCTAGGGTGTTTATTTCTTCCTCATGTTTGGCGGCATCTGGAATGGAAAGTTTAAGTTGGCGGCGGATAACATCTTTAGCTAAGTTCTTAAGATCGCTGCTATTAAGCGGTGCCTGGCGGCTAAAGGCAGCCAATCGGTTGA
Source organism: Candidatus Microgenomates bacterium (assembly GCA_015486555.1). Lineage (GTDB taxonomy): Bacteria > Patescibacteriota > Microgenomatia > JAADGY01 > JAADGY01 > S014-63. The sequence continues at coordinate 9,111 of WFRL01000058.1, forward strand.
CAGCTTCTAGATGATCACTTCTTTTTTCAGTTATCGAGAAGAGGCTCTTTTGTAAATCGTTTTCTAGGTCCACCGGGTGCTTTTTTAGAGAGGCTCGGAGGTCCAGCCAGCTCTGCCTAAAAATCTTGTCTTGAACATCCTCAGAAAGAAGGAGATTATCGATAATTTTTTGGGAAACTAAACTGGCTAAACTGTCCTCATCTAGTTTTTCTCCTCCCCACCAAATAAGGTTATCCACAGTCTCGGCTATTGAATGAGTCAGAAGCCTGTCCATTTCTTGTTTAACTCTTTCTAGAGCCTCTTTGTTTTTAGGCAGTTTAAGATTACCCTCAAGGAAAGTAGAGGCCTGCTGGTAGAGGTCTCCTTTTAATTCCTCTACCTGCCTCAGGTCCGTAGCTGAAGGTGGAGGTAATAGCTCCACCTCCTTGGTTTCAGCTGCTGCTTCGGTTGGGGCCTTTTCCTTGAGAACCTTTTTAAAAGGAAGAATGATCAAATAATCAACCGGCGTTTGGTTAGTTTGGTTAATAAGTTGTTTTTCAAGGGCTTCCTGGTATGTTTCAACTACTTCATCGATGGTGCTTACTTCTACCCTTTCTATTTGCTGGTGGCTGAGAACGGCTAATAATTCTTGAAGGCTAAATGTCTGTTGGAGGTTGCCCCATAAAGCCCCGTAGGCATAGGTCTCCTTAAGAAGGTTCTTAACTGTTTCGCCTAAGCCATTAAGAATCTTAAGGGAAAGAGTGAATTTTTTTGAAGGAAGATTAATGAGAAGAGTTAGTTCTGGTTGTTCTTCTAGTTCAGAAAGTGATTGATAAAGGCTTTCTAACCTTTCCTTTCGATCTTGGTGAGTAAGGATTTCTCCGCCTACTTGGACTACTCTTTCTCGAAGGCCAAGTTTTTCAACCTCAATCAAAAAAAGGAGTTTATTAAAGCACTCTAACCAGCCTTCTATATTTTGAGTCTCTTGCCAACAAGTTTTTTTCTGGGTTTCGACCATAAGTCCATTTTACCCTAAGGACAGATAAGTTGCTACAATAGTAGTATGGTTATTAAAGAACATCCAATTCCTCAGAATATAACCACCTATAAATTCCGCCTGGTGGGGAATATGACTCTAGTTCAGTTCTTGGAGGTCCTAGGGGGGGTGGGTTTAGCCTTTGTCTTTTGGAAGTCTCCTCTTTACCCAATTCTTAAATTTCCTCTTGCTCTTAGTTCGGCCAGCTTAGGGTTTTTAATGGCTTTTGTTCCTCTCGAGGAGAGACCTCTTGATGTTTGGTTAGTCTCTTTTATTAAGAAGATCTACCGGCCGACTCTTTTTATTTACCATTCTCTAGCCCACTTACCACTTTACCAAACCTATAAGCCGGAAAAAAGGGAGGAGGCAACCAAATTAATTGCAACTAACAAACTGAATAGCTTTCTCAAAAAGAGTTCTCATTTAGCTGGGGTTTCCCAAAATGATCTTATCCATAAATACATTGATCAGCTTTTCCAAGAGGAGACAATTGAATCGTCATTCACTAAGGAAGAGAAAAGAGAAAAGAAGAAAACCCAATTACCTAAGGTACCTCCCTCCAGGTTGCCAATTAGGAGAAAAAAGATAGTTCTAGTTTCGTCCCCTCCTGAGCTGGTTAAGAAAAAAGAGAAGAAACGGGTTAAAAAACCACCTCAGGTAGAAACCATTCTCCAAACTTCCCTGTCACCAGTTAAGATTGAGAAAAAGCCGACTGTAAAAGGAACAGCACCGACTTTTGACACATCCTTACCTCGACCAACTAAGGCGAACTTGCCTTCAGGCATCATTTTTGATGAGGCTAATCACCCCCTAGTGGGGGCAATCGTGGAAATAAAGGATAAAGATGGTCTGCCGCTTCGAGTTACTAAGACTAATATAATTGGTCAGTTTACTTTAGTAACTCCTCTTCCTTCAGGAGAATATCTTGTAACCGTGGAAAAAGATGGTTACCAAGCTCAACCTATAAAGCTTAAACTTGAAGGGAAAGTGGTTAAACCGTTAAAGATAAAAGCCAAAGAGGTTAAAGGTGCCTGAGATAAACAGCTCTCCAAGGTTTATAGACCGATAAAAAGGTTTGTTGATGAAGAACCTTCCCTTGGTGAAAGACTTGCCAGTCAAAGGCAACCTTTGCTCCCCATGAGGGCCACTCAATCTGTTTGACTGTGCCTAGAGGTAGAGTAGGATCGTTTTGGTAAAGAGGCGGCGGCGGCGGCGTTTGGTCCCAGATTCGAGGAGAAGAAATGATTACCCGACGGCCATCTTTTGTCCCGTAAAGGTAGAATACAAGATGATGTTTTTTTAGGTCGGTTGAGGTTTGGATAAGAAGGTAACTGGGAAGGTCATTCTTGAATTTAAGATCAACATGAGGGGCGAAAACAGTAGCGTCAAAACCTGGCGGCGAGTTTTGTTCATAATAACCCACCCGGTAGGAATGATAATGACGTTCGATTATCGGCAGGCCAGCTTTGAGGACAGCTCGGAAAAGAGTAGTGGAGACTTGGCAGACGCCGCCACCGTCGTCAAGGATAGTTTTACCCTCTTTTATAACATATGATTGGTGGTAGCCAGTCGCTGCTGAGATCCTTCCTAAGGCTTTATTAAATGAAAAAACCTCTCCAGGGTTAACTAAGATTCCGTTGAGCCGGGAGGCGGCCAATTTTACGTTGTGCATCCGGCTAGCTGATGAGTGCCAAAACCATGATTCACCTCGCCCGACTAGTTCCTTTATGCCATAAGAGTTTGTGTCCTTAGTAGTTATCTTAGGAGGAAGATAGTTGCCTTTAATGGTTAAGGTTACTGTGGGAGGAAAGTGGTTGTCTTCTACTGTTCTAGCCAAGTCTAATTCAAGGGTTTGGAAATTTAATTGAAAGCCGGGTCGGGAAGGCCTAAAAGCAATTACTCGTCCCCCTTTAAACTCAAAGAGAGCATTTTCAGGGGTAGTATTAAAGAAAGCCTGCTTATCTTTGGCTACATTTTCTAGACTTTCTTTATCTACTGGGGCATAGAAAGAAAGAAGAGATATTTTTTCTTCAGCAGTTAACTCGACTTCTTTCTTGTTTCTTTGGAGGATAATCTTTGTTTTTAATAACTTGTAGGCCTTAGTGTAGGTCTTTCTTTTAGCTTCGTCAGATGGTTGGAGACTTATTTTCTCTACTGGTAGCTCTATTATTGACTTCTTTTCTTGAAAAACTAATTTTACTTTTGCTATGAGATTTTCTTGATCAATTTGGTAACCGTCTTTGGCTGGCAGGTAGATAAGCTTTCCCTGATGATAGCTTAACTTAGCCGCCTGGGGATAAGGCAATTCCTTCTGGAAGGCCTTTTCTAATTGATGACTGAGTTGGTGAGGGTTGATTACTATGCTAGGTTGGAGGGTTAAAGGCTGATAAAGATTGGTAGTAAAAAATAGCCATCGCTCCAGCCAACTGGAGTTTTTAAATTGCTGTTGCCAATTATCTAGACTCTTTTGAGCGGAGAAGGAAATGGCTAAATCCTTTAGATTAAAAGAATGATTTTTGCCTTGGAAAGTAAAGGTTATTTCTTGGGGATAGTTAAGGGTATTTAACTGCCCTAGGGCAAAGAAATAAGGATAGCCGCCAAGCTCTTTGTTAACTATCCTTAGTCTTAAGGGAGTAATGATTCCACTGGTAACGAGCAAACCGCTAAGGAGGTAAGAAAAAATAAGAAAGGTAATTCCTCCTTGGAGCCAGCTAGTGAAAGTTGATCGGTAATTTAGCCTCATATAAAAATTATGACATACCTTTACATTGGAACTCGGAGCTTGGAGCTTGGAACTTGGAACTCAGAACTTAGAACTTAGAGCTCGGAACTTAGCCTGTTAACGAGTCATTCTGAGGAGCCATAGCGACGAAGAATCTAGCGAAGCGCAAAGGTATTAGCACTCAAGTTTTTTTCTAAGCTCTTACTACGGGTTATTAATTGTTTTTCAACCTAGTTCCTCCAACCTAGTTCCTAGTTCCAATTCCCTGCGCCTTCGGCTAGATCCTTCACTTCGCCTGACGGCTCGTTCAGGATGACACGGGAGATAAGGTTATGGATTTTGGTAATTAGGTTTTTGATATTGTTTAGGACCTGCCTGCTGGCAGGCAGGTTTAGAGTTTAGGATTTAGGATTTATTTTCATCTGTATCCTGATAATATATTCTTAATGTTACAATAAGGTAAATGCTGGGACTAAAACTATTAACCGATGTTTTGGCAGATGATAATGGAGTTGATGTCTATGAGAACTTTCTTGTTGGCAATAAACCTTCTCCCTTTACTAATTTAGCTTCACTAATAAATCTTCTCTATAAGAGTTTATTAGTGTTAGCGGGTATTGTTTTGTTTTTTCTTCTTATTTTGGGAGGGTTTAACTATCTAGCCGGGGCAGGCCAGGAGAAATCAAATCAGGTTGAGAAGGGAAAGAAGGCTATCACTGGAGCGATAATAGGTTTTTTGTTGGTCTTCGCTGCTTATTGGATTATTCAGATTATTAGTTTGCTCACTGGAGTGAAGATTCTTAAATCTAATCTCTAGTGTATAATTAATTAACTATGCCAGAAACAGGTCTTTCTATCGGCAACAAAATTTTTGGAGAGATAAAACCGCCGTCTGCAGGTGGAAAAGTAGGTGGATATGAAAGCAGTTTTAGTGGTTTGAGCAGTTTTATTAAGAATCTTATTTACCTTATCTTTGTTGTAGCCGGCCTTTATGCCCTCTTGAATTTCATTATGGCTGGTTTTGAGTTTATCGGAGCAGGGGGGGATAGTAATAAAATAACCAGCGCCTGGAATAAAATCTGGCAGAGCCTCTTAGGTTTGATTATTATGATCGCTGCCTTTGCTCTAGCGGCCGTAGTCGGCCAAGTTCTCTTTGATCGTTGGGACTTTATTCTCAAACCAACTATTCCCACTCCTTAGCTTAAAGCAATTGATTCCTAGTTGTTTATTCTTTGTTAGTTAATCCCTATTAGCCTTACCTAGTTAGAGACAGATAACAATAAGGAATAGTAAACATCCAACTTATTAAAGTGCACTTGTTCTAATCTTTTTTTCCTCTCCAGGTCCCCCAATAGGTCGGGGCTAGCTAAGCACCTCTATAGAAAATTCTAAATCCTAAACAATATCACAATCCTAGTGATTTAAATTCAGAACTTTTTTTCCTGGTCATTCTGACCCTCCGTGGCGGAGGGGAAGAATCTAGCCGAAGGCGCATGGATGTGCTCCCAAGCGTGGATGCCAGCACCTCTGCGCTCGCTGTTGCTCGCTAGGTCCTTCACTTCGCCTGGCGGCTTGTTCAGGATAACCGGGGGAGGTGCGCCTTCGGCTAGATCCTTCGTCGCCACAGCTCCTCAGGATGACGGGGAGGGGGCGCCTAACAGCTCGTTCAGGATGACTCCTTAGAAAGGTTTTACTTTATGACTTTACAAACTTTATGCTTTATGAGCTACCCAACTGAATTAATTTTTTAGTTTAGTTTTGAGTTAAGTAAACGTCTATTTTCAATCTGAATTTTAATTAGGTAAGGCTCTACCCCCTCCAAAAAAGGCCTTATAGTATAATAAGGCAAATGCAAAAAGAAGTTATAGATAAGCTGAAGGTATTAACTAAAGAAGATTTAAGAGGCATTCGTGTCCTTTCCCTGGGCGAAGGGTTTCAGGTCTACCGTTTATTGGAAGAAGTAGCTGAAGCCTCTACTTTACTGGAATTAGGAGATACTCGGCCGACAAGGATAGAAAACCAAGTAAAGAGTGATTTGATTAAGAGGGATGCTCTTGAAAAAGGAAATGAAGCTCTAGAGGAATTAGTTAAAAGCCGTCTTCTTTTTACTGTCCTTCTAATTGACCTCTACCATCAAGGAACAGAAGGAAAAAGAAGAGTTACTGAATTATTAGAGATTGTTTTTCCTGGGGATGACTCGAGAAAATCCCAGATAATTGACTTTTTAGAGAGTAAAGGTATAACTAACCCTGTTGGCGTTAAGGTTTTTAATGAGTTTATTAACCAGATAAAGAAAGAGGTCGGTAAAGGTTGGCCAAAAAAGGCGAGAAGAGGAAGCTCCATGAGGCAAAAACAATACCAACTTATTAAGTGGTACTGGCGAGTGCGAGGTGTTGGTCTGCTCACTAAATATACAAGGGAGATTCGAGATCAGGGACCAGGGGCACCAAAAAAAGTAGTGTATCGGTTGAGAATGAAAGGGAAATTTATAGAGATTAGTAGATCAAAAATCATAGAGATTAATAAGTTACTGGAATCTAAGGATAAAGATAAAGGTTGGGTGGGCCCGAGAATTAAGGCAATTTTTTCAGACCCCAACCTGCAAGAAAGTCTTAAGGAGTGGTTAAAGCGTTCCAAAAAAGAGATTCTTTTTCTGAGTACGGAAAGAGATACGAGTAAGGAGGAACGGCTATTGGATTTATTAGAAAAGAAAGTGAGACAGATAAAACCGGAAGTATTTGATGAAGAGACGAGAGAACGACTTGAGGATATTAAGGAGAGAATAAACGAGAGGAGATATCAATTAAAAGATGAAACAGCCGTTGACCTGGTTGAATCAATAACCAATGAGATGCAACCTAAAGAAGTTGTGGAAGCAAAAGGAAGATCTAATACTTGGGGTTTAAGTGAGTGGTTGGCCAAGTACTATCGAGCCTTAGACCTAGAAAGGTTTCTCAATGCTTTGGGGAGGGTTGGTAGATTCTTGAGCCAAGTTAGCAAGTATCAGAAGGAGTTTAATAAATATTTACAGGCTCCAGAGAGTGAGAAAGATAATTTGACTCAGTCCTTTCTTTCTCTCCTTAGCGATTTATCCTTAGCTACCAACCTCTTGGAGTTAATGGCTCTTGACAGTATTAAAAGAACTAAAATAACTTACCAAGATTTCTTTAACTATACAAGGAAAAAACAGTTAGAATTTCTTAAAGACAATAAAATTATATCTGATGATGTTGCTAGATGGTTCCTGGATGTTTTTGATTTAGAAGAGGAGATAAAGGAAAAATTTGCTAGTTTGATTGAACGAATACCCAGAAAGACAGCTAAAGAGATTTTTAAGAAGAGGTGGCAAGAGATTAACGGAGTTGATACAAGTGATTTTGCTGAGGCACTAGGAGATTTTGAGGATTTGCTTGCAAAAAAAGACAAAGTAACTCCCGACGATTTGCGCCGAATAGCATCTCGTTATAGTTATGAAGGTGGAATATTTGATTGGGAAAGTAAACAGAGAGATGAGTTGCGGAATCTTTTTGGTGAGGAGGGGGAGGCAGAGTTCTTAGATCTGAAAAAAAGAGAATCGTCCTTGAGTGGTGATGAAGAGGAAAAATTGAAAAAGTATTACGACAAGTTGCGCAGTCGGATGTATCAGATTTTAAATGACCAGATTCTTGGAGTCAATCAAGAATATGGAAGCCAAACTGTTTTGGAGCCGACTATTCGGATTATTGCTTTGTTAGCTCTTCTGCCTCGAGCAGAAAGGTCTAATTTTTATGGCTTTCTTTTTGCTTCTAAGTTTGACGTTGCTAGATTGCAGATTAAAGATCTTAGTTACCAGCCTTTCGACCACATTAAGATTAATGGCCTTCAGGGTTTAGAGTTTGAGATAAATGTAGAAGAAGGAAAAACAGAGACCTTGACTGTTTTTGATTTTTTAGATGTTTGGGAGGAACCGGCGAATAAATACTTTGTTCACTCCCAGGAACGTGATAGATTAAAAGATCCTAAAAAGTGGGAAAGTTGGGTTGTTCAGTATGCTCTGGCTTTAACAGAGAGTGAACGGCAGAAGATTGAAAAGGCAGTTATGAAGCAGACGGTCAAGGAACGTTTAGGTATAGAGTACGATGAGTTAAGTAGCGAAGAGAAGAGTAAAGTTGAGGTTCTTATGTTGGCTGCTTTAGGAGTGTCTAATGCTACCTTTAGGTCAGCCTTTATCCACACCGGCGCTGACATGAAAGAAACCGGACTCCTTAAAGGATTAATTGGCTCCTCATTAGCCGCAGAACTTTATATCAATCTGTATGGTGGCTTGGGGCTTAGTCAGGAGATAATAACTACTATGTCCGATGTCCTTTCCCGAACTCGGAAGGGTAGGCTTCCTATCCTTGAGTATATTACTAAAGATGAAGACGTGTTTGGAAATAATGAAGATAAAAAAGAAATATTTAAAAATGGGATGAAGGTTCTTTTCCTTTTACCAATGAATAATGGCTTCCGCCGGATAGGTGAGGTTCATTTATTAGCTCGAGATAAAGAATTGAGGGAGGAGTTATTTAGCCATCCCCTGGTGGCGGAGATGATTACTTTAATTGATACTACACCGGAGCTAAAGGAGAAATTAATAAACGTGTTTGAACTTAAGGGAAAGAAAAAGCCGCTTGATGCAAAACAGGTAGGAGCTCGAGAAATTTTAACTAAAATAATGGAGAAGTGGAGCTATCATTATCTTTTACGGAATGAAGAAAATAAAGAAGAAGAATTTCTTCCTATTAAAGCGGCTGATTACGGTGATTATATTAAATACTCTCAAGCCTTTGATGCCGTAAAAGGTGATCTTTTTAATTTTGCTTACCGGCCAACTAAGCCTCTTTTGATAAAAATTTATACCACGCTGGCTAATACTTCAGCTGGTCCAGAATTTGCTAAAACCTTTATGAGGCCATTAATAAGTGATTATATTGATTTTTACAAGCCCCGCGGCTTAACAAAACCAATCTTAGGTTTACCTTTCTTACCCTTAAAGATGCTCTCTAATCTCCTTTCAGGGAAAAGGATCCTCAGCCGGGAAGATTATCTTGATCTTTTCCAGGCTAGAGTTAAAAATCCAAGTAAGAGGATAATGGGGGCGGAGGCAGGTGGAGAGGTGGCCCATTATGATTTGGTGAAAGGGCGCTGGGTGTTTGAGGAAAAACCAGTTTTGGAACTTTGGAGAGAAAAGTTCCACCGGCGAACGGTGGGGGAATATGGTGAGGAGACTGAGGAAGGTCAGGGAGTAAGTGAAAAAGCTATGTCGAGGGTGGATATGTTACGCCACTTTTGGTTAATGGCCAAAGGAGAGGCATCAATTGCTACCCTTCTTGGTCTGGACGATGCAGTTATTAAGAGGAAAGATTTGGTAGATGACTTAGTTGAGTTCCGGAATATGCATATAATTGATGCCCCAATGTTTAATAGTCTTATTCGGGAAAAGTTTGGTTTTTGGTTTTATCTGCAGTACCGTTTCCATTTAGGTGGGCTTGAGTTCACCACCCTATTAGATTTTTTGGGCAGTGGGATAGGAGTAGGTCTTTCTTCGGCCTTGAGTGAAGGATTTAAGACTCGTTAACTGGATGTGCAGTTGTTCGGGACGGTTATTTTTCTTTAAGTTCGGGAGATAATGTTGGTGGCAGGCCGTTGGGGAAGCAGTGGAAACGATAAGGGCAACGGCGGCAGACTAAGCGATCTCTAGTCCGAGGAAATTCTAAATCTTGAATTTTTTGCCAAACATCAACTAGGAGTTGCCTTAGCTGTTCTTTTTCTTCTTCTGAAGGGGTGAAGCTGAAAAAGAGGGATTTTTGGTTACGGTTGCCGATAAACCAGAGAGCAAAGGTCAATTTTTTGTCTTCAAACTCTGGTTCGTTTTTGAGGAGAAGAGAATAAAAAGTCAGTTGGCGGCGATAGTCTTCATTAGGATCGGCTAGGGCCCTTTTAGAAGGTATATGGCCTGTTTTGTAATCAATAACTAGAAAAGTGTCCTTGTCAGAGATGTCTATTCGGTCAACCTTCCCTGTCAAAGGAACCTTTTCTGGGGTAAAGACATGCTTTTGAGAGAAATCTAGTTCCGCCTTGTAAGGCTGGCTTTTTTTTAATTGAGGGAGAAGTTGGTCTTGGTAAAAGTGAGCTAGAAGTTGTTTGGCCTCTCCAATTACTCTTTCTTTTTCCTCCTCCTCGAGAATTTCTCGACTAATGTAGGTTTGAAGAACCTCATTTAATTGATCTAAACCAAGCCCGTTTTTTTCCTCTTTATAACTTAGCAGCCATTCCTCTAAGGCTTTATGGACAGCCGAGCCTAAAATAAGGTTGGCCGACTTAACTCGCGGTAAGCGGTAGAGATTATTCAGGAGGAACTGGTATGGGCAGCTAAGGTAGGTTTTTAAGCTGGTAGGAGATAACTTAATTCCTTTTAACCGTTCTCGCCAATAGTCTTTTTCGGGAATGACCAGCTGGCTAGGCTTAAAAAGGGAGACAATTACCTTCTCTAATTTTTGTAAATTATCTTGATGTTCTTCTTGACTGATTAATTTTTCATCCAGCCGATGGACGAAGACAGAGGGTAGGACTTTTTTCATTAAACCATCCGACCAAACATTAAGGGGGACAGTGATGAAAACCTGTTTTTTGGCTCGGGTTAAAGCCACATAGAACAGCCTTTCTTCCTCTTCTTCCTTCTCCTTGCGGGGGTCAGAAGAGAGTGAAGAAAACTCAACTATCTCAGCAGGTAACTTTAAGGGATTAGGAACGTTTTTATGGCTCCACTTTTTCTCAATAAACTGAGGAATGAAGACAACGCTAAACTCCTGCCCCTTGGCTTTATGGACTGTAGTTAACTTAACGGCCTCAGCATTGGTTAAGAGAGGCTCGGCTTCAAGGGAAAGATGGTGCTTTTCTAGGGTTTCTAGGACTTCTTCCAACTGAGATAAAGAAGTAACTGTCTGGTCTCGGTACCAGTTTTTGATTTGATTGAAGAAGGTGTAGAGATAAAAAAGTTGGTAACGGTCTTTCTGGCCATTCATTAATTGGGTTAAAAAGCCAGTCGAGTCCATTAAGTTTTGGATAAAAAGGGGTAGGGGAAGGCGGAGACTTTCCTTCTTAGCCTCCTCTAACTGGTCAAAAATTTTCCAGATGGGGGCAAAATGTTTTTCTCCTTGAAGGTAGTATTCAAAGATGTTTAAGCCGTTTTCTCTTGCTTGGCGGAAAGCTTGACCAATGAGAGTGGGAGAAAGGTGGTAAAAGGGCAGATTGAGGAGGTTGAATAATTTTTCCTCGGCTTCTTTCTGGCCCCAAAAGTTAACCACTGTCAGGAGAAGTTTTAATTGGAGAACAACTGGCTGGTTGAGAATGTTAATCTGTCCTTCAACCACGTAGGGAATCTTTTCCTTATTAAGAAAAGGGATGTAAACGGCCGCGTCCTTGTTTTCCCGGTAAATAATTCCTATTTCCTGAGGAGGAAGACCTTCTTTGAGGAGTTTTTTAATTTCTTGAACAATGAACTCAGCTTCCTGAGTAAGTGAAGTAAAAAGGTGAAGTTGAACTCGACTTTGACTAAGAGAAGAAGTTGGTTTGGCCGCCTCTATTTTTTTATCTATCCCCAAGTTCAAGTTAAATTTCTTTCGTTGAGGTTCGATAAAATGCTGGCTAAGAAGAATAATCTCCTCTAGTGAACGATAATTAGTTTTCAAATTGATAATTTTTGTCCTGGGAAAGAGGTGTTTAAAGAAGAGAAAGTTAGCCCGGGAGGCTCCCTGAAAGCGGAAGATTGACTGGTCATCATCACCAACAACAAAAACATTAGCCTCCTCTCCCCAGAAAGTTGATAGTTGCCTGATTAGCTTATTTTGAGCAGCGTTAGTATCTTGATATTCATCTACCAAGAGATACAAGGTTCGTTCCTGAACCGCTAAAGCCAACTCTCTGTCTTTTTTGAGGAGAGTTATTACTTCATTAATCATATCCTCGAAGTCATAAAGGCCTTCTTTTTTTAAGCGGCGCTGATACTCTTGGTAAAGGTGGACCAATTCTTTTAGGCGCTTTTTCTGCTTATCCTCTAAGGAAGTAGAGGAAGAGATAATTTCCTTTAGTTGATCTGAATTAACCGACTCCTTTTTTAGGTCACTGAGAGCCTTGATTAAATGGCGAACGTAAAAACTAGTATCTCCAAAAGGTTTAAGGTAATAATAATTTCCCCTTTTTAGGATTTCTTCTATTAGCTGGATCTTTTCGATGATATTTATCGGCCTGCCCTGACGGAGATGAGGAAACTTCTCCGGATATTGGCGAATAATCTGACCAGCTAGAGAATGAAAAGTAGAGATGTTTACTTGGTAAGCAGTTTCTCCTATGATTTGGGCCAAGCGGCTAATCATATTCTCGGCTGCCGCCTCGGTATAGGTGAGAGCGGTGATGGCGTAAGGGGGGGTATCAGTTTTTTGGAGAATATTGGCGATTCGAAGAGTTAGGACTTGAGTTTTTCCGGTGCCCGGACCGGCAATGACCATTACCGGACCCTCTAAACTGTCGACAGCCTCCTTTTGCCGCTGGTTTAAACTCTGGTAAAGTTGGTCAAACATCTTTAGGCGAACTCAACTTTAAAGGGATAAGCCTGGGTGGCTAGAAGAGGTTGAGTGAAAATTTTCTGGTGCTTTTTTTCTTGATGGAAGACCTGCCAGATAGCCTCGGTTACGAAGGGGAGAAAAGGATGGAAAAGGGTCAGATAGTTGGCTAAGAGGGTAGTTAAGAGAGAAATAGCTTGGAGGTCGCCGCCGTAAGCAGTTTCTTTTAAGAACTCGATATCTTGGTCGCAGAATTTATGCCAGAACTGCTGGCGGAGGTGGTCAGCCGCCTGGCCGTAGCGGAAGTTATTTATCTCTTTCTTATAACCAGTTAAAAACTTTTGATAATCAGCCCAAATTTCCTGATACTTGATTGGGGTGGTTTTTCCAGGAGAAAAAGGTGATATTTCTTCCTTAATTTTAGAGGTAGTCAGATTAATAAAACGAGAAGCATTCCAGATTTTGTTAGTCAGGTACTGGCCGGCTTTGAATTTTGACTCGCCTATACTGGTTGACTCTCCTTGGCCGACTCCAGCTACCAAAGCGAAACGGAGGGCATCAGTGCCATACTTGTCGATGGTTTCTAGGGGGTTAATAACGTTCCCTTTAGATTTGCTCATTTTTTGGCCTTTTTCGTCTCGGACCAGGCCGTGGAGATAAACAATCTTAAATGGCACTTGGCCGGTTACTGCTAGCCCTATCATTACCATCCGCGAGACCCAGAGATAAAGAATGTCATAACCAGTTTCCATCACAGTTGTTGGGTAGAAAATTTTAAAGTCTTCCTTCGGCTTTTGGTAATCAAAACCAAGAGTGGTAAATGGCCACTGGCTTGAGGAAAACCAAGTGTCAAGAGTATCCGGATCGTGAATAAGATGAGTATTCCCACAGTAGGGACATTTCTTCGGTGGCTGGGAACTGACGATGATTTGACCACAGCCTTCAACTTCATTCTTTAACTGGGGGTTCATTTCTAATTGGAGAGGAGAAAGAGCTTTTTTGCCGCAGTAATAAACCGGCAAGCGGTGGCCCCACCAGATTTGGCGAGAAAGGCACCAATCTTTGAGATTCCACACCCAGTCAAGGTAAAGTTTTTTGAATCGAGGGGGGATGAACTTAATCTTACCTTTTTCCACTACCTCGAGAGCCTTTTTAGCCAGAGATTTAGTTTTCAGCCACCACTGAGTAGAAACCATCGGTTCGATAACTGTTTTGCAACGTTCACAGTGGCCAACATTATGTTCTATCTCTTCTACTTTTACCAAGTAACCTTCTTTTTTGAGGCGGCTAACTATCTTTTCTCGAGCAACCAATTTAGATGAACCAGCATACTCTCCGGCTTGCTTAGTCATCTTATCGTCAAAGCCAATCACCTGTATCCAGGGCAAGTGATGATCTTCTCCAATCTGCCAATCTAGAGGATCATGAGCTGGAGTAATTTTTACCGCCCCAGTGGCAAATTCTTTATCAACCCGCTGGTCGCTAATAATAGGAATTTCCCTATCTACTAGAGGTAAGACTAACTTTTTACCAACTAGTTGATGGTAGCGTTTATCCTCTGGATGAACAGCCACGGCCACATCAGCCAACATGGTTTCTGGTCTGGTGGTGGCGATAGTTAGAGCACCTTCCTCATCCTTGAGAGGGTACTTAATATAGTAGAGATAGCCTTTATCTTGATGATGCTCAACCTCTAAATCTGAGAGAACTGTTTGGCAGCGAGGGCACCAGTTAATCAAACGTTCCTTGCGGTAAATTAGTCCTTGTTTATAGAACTTGACAAAAGTATCTAAAACAACTTTTGAGATTTCTGGGTCAAGGGTAAACTTTTCTCGGCTCCAATCAGCTGAAGCCCCCATCTTTTTAAACTGGCTAATGATGTTTTTTTTCTGTTCTTGGGTGAATTGATAGCAGGCTTGAAAAAACTTATCTCGGCCAAGATTGAAGCGGCTTTTACCTTCTTTGGCTAGATGGCGTTCAAAAACCACTTGGGTTTGAATACCGGCATGGTCCGTTCCTGGCAGGAGAAGAGTTCGGTACCCTGACATCCGGGCCAAGCGTGCCATAATATCTTCCAGGGTGATAAATAAGGCATGTCCGATGTGAAGATACCCATTGGCATTAGGTGGAGGCATAATGATGACAAAAGGTTTTCCTTCTTTTTTTGGTTGAAAAATACCATTCTTCTCCCATAGCTGGTAGATCTTTTCCTCAACTAATTGGGGATGAAAGTGTTTTTCCATTAGTGATGCACCTTTATCTTTTTAACTTCCTTGCGCAGCCGTTTGGCTACCTCGGTCAAGCCGTTAGTTATTTCCTTAGTAGTCACTTGGGCATAGAAGGTTTTACCTTGCCACTCTAAGCGAGCTTCTAGTGAGTAATGTTCTGTCTTATCCTTGTCGCAACTAAGAGAGAGGTGAAGAGGTTCTTCTTTTTTAGCAGTTAGGCGGAAGAGTTTAGCGAATCTTTTTTGAAAAAAGAGTTGAATTAGTTCTTTTTCTTCCTTTCCCAGTTTAGGATAATGAAAACTAAGATTAAGTTTCATCCTTTTATCTCCCTTAATTTATCTTTTATTTTACCAGTTTTTAGTTGTCTTCCTCGAACATCCGCTTAAAAGTAGGATCATTTTCCTTGAGGTACTCAATCAACATAGTGGCATGTTCTTTTTCCTCATCGCGATTGTGTTCTAAAACCTTTTTCAACCTTTCATCCCTAGTAGCTTCTATTCTTTCTTGATAAAGATTGATAGCATCTAGCTCTTCAATTAAAGACTGGCGAGCCCGAGTTAAGTTTTTACTTTTTTCCTCCATTTTAGGAGCATCGTTTAAATCTAAAGGTGGCATCATTTCCTCCTTGGTTAAGTTAGTAATCTCTGTTTCTATAATAACATCCATAGGATAGAAATAACCAATTATCAAATTCCAAGGAGACAAATAAGAATAAATCCGAAACTCTAAATTCTAAGCTCCAAATAAATTCGAAATCCTAAATCCGAAATCCTAAACCTGCCTGCCGGCAGGCAGGTCCTAAATTCAAATGATCCAAATTCAAAACTTTTTCTCCAGGTCATCCTGAGGAAGCTGGGGGTTAGTTTAATTAGGAGTGTAGAAGGAAGTGTTAAGATAATAAATATGAAGTTAAGTCGTCAGCAAGCTTGGCAAAAGTTGAACTCTTTAATTGATAACCCTAACTTAATCAAACACTGTTTAGCGGTTGAGGCAGCTATGGGTCATTATGCTGATTATTTTAAACTGTCTCCAACCGAAAAGGAAAAATGGCAGATAACCGGCCTTCTCCATGATGCTGATTGGGAAAAATATCCAGATAAACATCCCCAGGTTATTGTCCAGTGGTTAAAGGACCAAGGGGAAGATGAGGATGTCATCAATGCTATCGCTGCTCATGGCTTTGAGTTTGGAGTTGAGCCCAAGACTTTGATGGCCCGGGTTTTACGGGCAGTTGATGAACTGACTGGTTTAATTGTAGCGGTGGCCTTGGTTAAGGGCCACAAACTAGCTAATGTTCAAGTTAAATCAGTCCTCAAAAAGATGAAAGATAAATCCTTTGCCCGAGGAGTTAATCGGGAGGATATAAAACAGGGAGCGGAGGAGATAGAACTACCCCTGGAAGAGCATATTGGCCACACCCTCTCCGCCCTTCAAAGCATAGCTGATGAATTGGAGTTATAATATCAACCTAATATCAACCTCCGAGGTTGGTTATCTCAGTTAACCTCAGGAAGGTCCCCCTAGGGGGTGGAGTACACTATATAATTTGGGTTTGATTTTTCAATTAGGTAGAACTAGAACTTGACTTTCGATAAGTTTCGAAATATGATAGTGTTAATATGAAAAAAATCGAAACAATCTGGCACCATATTTTATGGTCGGCCTTGATCAAAAAGCAATATCGCCAAACTCAAAAAGGTTTGGCCCAACAGTTCGCTTATTCTCTAAGTACAGTTCACCATGCCTTAAAAGTGCCGGTGAAGATAGGAGCAATAAGGAAAGACCACTGGGGGTTTGTTCTCACTGATTTTAAAAAACTCCTTTTTTATTGGGCCAGTGTCAGAGGTCTGGAAGCCAACATGGTTTACCAAACTTATGTTAACCTGCCGGTAAAAGAGTTGGAGGCTGAGCTCCCTGGTGAAGGAATTTACGGCGGCTATAGCGCCGCTAGATTTTGGTTTCTAGAGTCCCCAGCCGATTATGACAAGGTTTTTTATTACTTTCAGGATGTTGAGCTGCTGAAGCGCCGATTTCCGCCAAATACCCGTTATCCTGCCAATCTTTTTATCCTCAAAACCCAAAATCTTGAGAACTATCGGAAAATTTATCACCAAGAATACACTACCTTGCCCCATACTTTTGTTGATATTTGGAATCTTTCTGATTGGTATGCCCAAGAATTTATTAAGGCCTTACAAGAAAAAATTGATGAATTATTATTCTAATCTTATCACTGAAAAAAGCTGGCAGGAGCTAGGAAGCCTTAAGAGGCTAGTTGACTTTGTCTTGATTGGAGGCTGGGCGGTTTATCTTTATACCCAAGCTTTAAAGTCTAAAGATATTGACATCCTGATTGGCTATGGACAGCTTGAAAAGTTAAAGCAAAGATATGTAGTCTTTAAAAATGGCCGCTTGAAAAAGTATGAGGCAAGAAGAGGAGAAATTCAGATTGATGTTTACCTTCCTTATTATTCTCAGATTGGTATTCCAGTAGAAGATCTGATAAGCCACACAGTAGTCCTTTCCGGATTTACTACTTTGGAAGTTGAATATCTCCTGACTACCAAAGTTTACGTTCTTTCTCGGCGTCAAAACACCCCCAAGGGTAGGAAAGATCTAGCTGATATCCTCGCTTTGTGGCGTTATGCCAAGGTAGACCCTGCTTTATTTAAAGCGATAATTCGCCAGTATTCTCTTGGGAAAGAATGGTATTCTTGTCAAAAACAAGTTTATGTTCTAAGCGACTTTCCAGAATTAAAACTCAATCATTATACCTTTGCCAGGTTTAAGAAATATTTGCAGCAGGTGGTGGATTAAAACTTAGAGCTTAAAGCTTGGTCTACCAATGGGTGGTGGCGGGCTAGGACATCTAGAGCGAGTGCATTTTTTGGAGGTATGTACTTTTTGTACATAGATTGGAAGAAAGTGTTGACTTTTTTAAAGTCTCCTTTACTTGAAGATCTAGCCAAGGCTGATAAGAATACTATATTAAAAAGGAGGCTCATAGTCTCAAATGTGTGTGACCAGGATATATAATAAAATATGGGACGAGTAGAACCATTATTTTTTGTTTACAGTGGTTTATTTTTTATAATTCTTGAGCTTATCTTGGGAGTAAATACCGGTTTAGATCTTTTTTTAGCTGGGGTAGCCTTGCTCCTGGGCGGTGGTGTTTTTGCTTTAACTAATGTTCTTTGGACAGCAATAGCAACAGCATTGTTAATAATTATATTGTATTTCGTTCTTTTTCGAGCCGCCCTCAGAGTGAAATTTGTTTCCCCAGCTACCACCAAGGTAAACATAGATCGTTTAATAGGAAGAGAAGGGATAGTTATTAAAGAAATAAAATCTTCCGAAGCGGGCCAAGTTAAGGTAGATAATGAGATTTGGCGAGCGGTGGCGGAGAAAAATCTTAATAAGGGAGAAAAGGTTATAATTAACTCAGTTGAAGGAGTAACCTTAAAAGTTTATCAAAAGGAGGATTGATGACTTTTTTAATTATTCTTCTGGTTTTATTTTTCCTGACTTTAGCAAAGGGGTTAGTAGTTATCCGTCCCTATGAGAAGGGGTTAGTAATCCGTTTAGGGCGATATCATTCCACCTTGCCAGCTGGTTTGAACTTTATTGTTCCCTTTATTGACTCAGTGATTAGGGTTGATATGAGAGAACAGGTAATTAATGTAAGCCCCCAACAGGTGATAACTAAAGATAATGTTAGTGTTTTGGTTGATGCGGTGATTTACACGAAAGTAGTTGATCCAGTCAAAGCGGAATTTGAGGTGGAGAATTTTGAGGTAGCTGCTACTACTCTAGCTCAAACAACCCTTCGGAATCTTATTGGAGATAAAACGCTGGATGATACACTAGTAGCTCGAGATACCTTAAATACGGCTTTAAGGGAAACATTAGATGAAGTAACTCATAATTGGGGGGTTAAAGTGACCCGAGTTGAGTTAAAACGAATCGACCCCCCTGAAGATATTACAGCAGCGATGAGTAAACAGATGAAGGCTGAGAGAGAAAAGAGAGCCGCCATCCTTGAAGCTGAAGGAATTAAACAGTCGAATATTCTTACAGCTGAAGGAGAAAAACAGGCGGCTATTCTAAAAGCCGAAGGGGAAGCAGAGGCTCTCAGAAAAGTTTCCGAGGCTGCTGAGAAGTATTTCCGAGAGAGACCTGAGGTACTCAAAAAATTGGAAGTTCTTCAAACGGTTTTAGCTAAGAATACTAAATTTGTAATTCCTGCTAATGGGGAAGTGATTAATCTCCTTAATTTGGATGGTGAAAAGAAAACAACTGTTTTGCCGAGAAAGAACAAAGCCTAATTAATATTTTATATATAATGAGGACGTAGTTAGGTAGAGGTTATTCAAATGATTGATGTTGCAGCTGAAAAGGGAAGATTGAAAAGTGAAGAACTTCAAGGCGAAATGCTGTTGGCAAGACTTCTCCGCTTATATGATGTTAGCGATGCATTTCTAGAGGAGATGGGATTATCGTTCCTTGAGTTTGAGAAAGGTTTAAGGAGGCGAGCCCTAAACATGTGGCTGTCAGGGCACAATAGAGTAGAGGGAACAGTATGGAAAACAGCTTTGGATCCACGGCACATTTGGGATCCCAAAGGGAAACTAGCAGAAATGGTTTTTGATCAATTGGAACCCTTACCAAGAAGGTCACACGAAAAGGAATCAGAGGAAAAAGAAAGAAGGAAACAAGATTTGCAAAGGTGGTTATCTTGGTGGAAAAGGTGGCAGTTACAGACAAAACTGAGTCCAGATCAATTAAGGGGCGAACCAAGGATGGTTATTAAAAGGACAGCCCAATGGTTAAAAGATAATCTAGTGGCTTATACGGCGGGTCATTTGGAAAAACTAGAGCCTGGAGATTTGCAGATGATCCTAGCGTTAGCA
The DNA here is from genome assembly GCA_015486555.1 of Candidatus Microgenomates bacterium. Taxonomy (GTDB): domain Bacteria; phylum Patescibacteriota; class Microgenomatia; order JAADGY01; family JAADGY01; genus S014-63. The sequence continues at coordinate 28,568 of WFRL01000058.1, forward strand.
TCTGTAGTCGACTCTCAAAAGTTATTTGGACTGCAATATAATGAGGATCGATGGTTGCTCAAGTTAGACCCAGAAGTGAGGAGTATTGATAATGTGAAATCGGGCAGTCGGCAGGGTAAGTGGGTGTACAATAGGCATTGCGGACAACGAAGGAATGGTGTTATTTGTCTACACGAGTATGATAGTCAACAACGGGGTGGTGTAGGGGATAATTTCATCGAAGTAGCTGGTGATCTTATTTCCTTAGTCGAGCGGGCTGAGCAAATAAGTGAAAGGGGAAAAGGAGCAGAAGAAGCAGCGCTTAGCAAAGAAAATGCATCTAAATTACTAACTCTGACTTTTACGCACTATGAATATAATGTCAGACGTATCTTAACTTTGTCAATTTTAGAGAAAGTCTTAGAAAGAGGAATTGGAAGCCACTTGGAGCTAAAGGTAGAACCAGCAAAAAGAGAAAGATAACATCGTCTAAGTTCTATTTCCAAATACAACACAGCTGTTAGAAAGTAATTCATCACCAAAATAGAATTAGATGATTTTATCTCTTATGCCTCCAACCTAGCTTCTAGTTCTAATCCCCATGCGCCTGTCGGCTAGATCCTTCGTCGCCCCAGCTCCTCAGGATGACGAGGAATAAATTTTTAATTTGAAATTTTAATTTCTTTCCGAGCCCTGAGCTCTAAGTCCCAAGTTCCGGACTCCAATGACAGTTATATAATAAGGCTGGGTATAGTTCTTATTTCTGGTTTCCAGTCGGTGCGAAGGCAACTCTATCTAACTGTTGGAGAAGCTTTTAAAATGAGGCCGGCAGTTGGCTGATAGAATATAGATAATGATAGATAAAGAAAAAATTGAGGTTATTGTCTGGGATGTAGATGGCACCCTTTATAAAAGTGATGCAACTATCCATCATGTTTTTGAAGAGGTGCGTCGGAAGCTTTTAGAAAAGTACTGGCAACGACCCTATGAAGGAGAGTTAAAAAACTTGTTTTTGGAGTTTAAAGAAAGATATAAAAGTACTACTCAGACTCTGGCTGTTCTCACGGGGTTAAGTTTAAGTGAGGTGACTGAAAAGGTTGAGAGCCGGTTGAGGAAAGAACGTCACCTATCGACAGATCCTAGACTTGTGAGGATGTTCCGACGATTTTCTTATCTTACTCATCTAGCTCTTAGGAATGGTGGTCGAGAAGAAACTTTACACATTCTTGAACAACTAGGCCTCAATGAGGTTAGAGTTGATGATCATTATCAGCTTGGTCCTTTTCTTAAGGTTTGGGGAAGTATTGATGACTTTTACCTAACTAAGCCTTGCCCTGGAGTTTTTGACCGGGTGAAATTATGGATCTATAAGAACCTTTTCTATCAACCAGGGGAAAAAGTAACTTCTCAAACTATAGACCAAATTGCTGCCCAGGTTTTAATGGTTGGAGATAAGCCGGAAGTTGATCTTAAGCCGGCTAAGGAAGTCGGTTTCCAAACCGCTCTAGCTTGGTCTGATCTTCCCTCTTCTAAACTGCCTGATTATGTGGATGTTGCTTTACCGACAGTTTATGATTTAGAAAGGGTCTTAGATTTACGAGCCCGGCTCGGAAAACCCGGCTCGGTATAAGTTGAGCGGGATAGGGGAATCGAACCCCCATTTTCTGCTTGGGAAGCAGATGTACTGCCACTGTACTAATCCCGCTTAAGTATATTATAACTGGCATTAAGAAGTTTTTGATAAGCCTCTAGTTGCCATAATTTCCTAAGGTTATTGAACCCCAGCCCAATAGTAAAGAGAATTTTTTCTAAAAGAGGAATTCTAGGCGAGTGGCTGTAAATTAAACAAAGGATTAAAGTAAGAATTGAGATAGCAAATTTAGTTAGGTCGCCAATCTCCATATGAAAGAAATCTTCAATTAGAAGTTCCAAACCGATATTTAGGATAAGGAGATAAGCCGCTTCGGCTAAGATAGGCTCTTTTTCGATAAGATGGATAAAGACCCCCGCAGCCAACCTCATTAAAAAGATGCCGATAGCTACCCCAGTAAAAACATAAATGAATTTATCAGAGATGGCTACTGCTGCCACTACGTTATCTAAGCTGAAAATGAGGTCAGATAACTCAATGACAATAACCGTTGACCAGAAACCTTTCTTTGCCTTTTTCTCAAGAGGGATGACCTCTTTTTTCATCTCTTCTTTTACTTCTTTCTCAATGCTTTCTCCTTTTTCAGTTAATTCTCCTAGGTGATCAACAGCCAACTTAATAAGGTATAATCCTCCGACTAATCTTAACCAGGGGTTATGAATGATATAGGTGGCTAAAAGAAGCATTAGCCCCCGACCAAGGTAGGCTCCTAACAAACCCACTCTTAAGGCAGCTTGTTGTTGGTTGCCCAAGAAAATGTTTAGTTCTTCAGCTAGGTATTGTGGCACTATAGCTGGCCAGGGTGTCTTTTTATGAGAGGGTAAATGAGAGGCTAAGCTTCCTAAAACCATAGCATTGTCAATCGATAGAATTCCTTCAAGGAAGATAAGCTGAAGGATTATTAAACCACCATCAACTAGCCAGTCCATAGTCATTATTTTAACTCCTTGTTCAATCTGCGATAATAAATGTATGTCTTTTGGTTTGTATCGTTTTCCAAATCCAATTCTTCTTTTAAGGAGAAAACAAAGAAGTATTTTTAAAGCTAGCCTAATTATTCTGGTTTCAATACTTTTTTCCCGTTTACTAGGGGTAGTTAGAGACCGTCTTTTTACTACTTACTTTTTCGGTGGTCGGGAGTGGCAATTAGATGTTTATTACGCTGCCTTTAGGATTCCAGACACTCTTTACCAGCTTCTTATTAGTAGTGTGATAATGGCTGGTTTTTTACCCATTTTTAGCCAGAAGTTAGTCCGTCAGTCTAAAAGTCGAGCCTTCAATTTTGCTTTGGTAACTATCTTTAGTCTTATCTTTATCTTTTCTCTTATTGTTGCTCTATCTTACCCCTTTTGGCCTCAACTCCTTAACTGGTTAGCTCCTGGTTTTAATTTTTCCCAAAGAAAATTGCTTCTTCAACTGACTCCCTATATTGTTTTAGCAGAGTTAATTCTAGCCGCCTCAAACCTAAGCGTTCTCATTCTGCAAACACATAATAACTTCATTTCCCCCGCCCTTTCCCCTTTAATGTACAACTTGGGGATAATTTTGGGTATCGTTGTCCTCTCGCCACGTTATCAAGCTTTGGGTTTAGCCTATGGGGTGGTCTTAGGCAGTTTAGGTCATCTTTTTATCCAACTGCCAGCCTTAATTCAGGTGATCGACGGCAAACTAAATCTCAGTCTTTATTCTTGGCAAGAAATTAAGATTGATCTAATCAGGTTTTTTGACCTCTCTTTACCTAATTTCTTATCCATTTTCTTAATTCAGGTCCAAACCAACTGGCTAACTCGATTAGCCACCTTTTTAACTATGGGGAGTCTTTCCTTACTCAATCTAGCTAACAATCTTATCCAATTGCCAATAAGCATTTTTGCCTTAGCCTTGGGTCAAGCTATTTTTCCTAAGCTAGCTTTGTCTCAAGAAAGAATGGATCAGAAACGGTTTATCTATCTTTTTGAACAAGCTATTCAACAGACATTTTTTATTATCACCCCCCTATTAATTCTTTTCATAGTTCTCCGTCTCCCTCTAGTCCGCTTGATTTTAGGATCTCGTCATTTTAGTTGGCGGAATACAGTTATTACTGCTAAAATTATTGAGATTACCCTGCCAATTATCCTGGCCCAGAGCTTGAGTGTTACCTTTCAAAAGGTATTTTTGGCTCTTGGCCAAAGTCGTTTCATTCTCATCGCTCAATTCTTTTCTACCCTCACTTTTGTAGGATTGACTCTTTATTTATTACCCCGCCAACCAACAGTTCTGAGCTTAGCTTGGGCTCTTTCCTTAGCAGCAGTGGTTAAATTTTTCCTAGCTGGTTGGTTACTTCTAAAAGGTAATCCTCTTCTCCGTGTAGCTATTCTGAACTCTCTTCAGACCTTTGTTAAGATTACTTTAGTGGGGGTAATCTCCCTCCTCTTGGCCTGGTTAAGCTATCGCTTAGGTAACTCGCTCTTTAACCCAGCCTACATAGTCAGTCTTTTTTGGATCATCTCTTTAGTGGGTGTAGTAACTGGGGCAAGTTATCTTAGCTTAAGCTATTGGTTAAAGATTAGCCCCCTTTTTTCTTTGGCTAGCCAGTTTTATTTTTTAAAGCTAAGATCAAATGTTTTTCGGGTGAAACGGTGATCACTGGCTGAGTAATAAGAAAGGTTATCCAGTTTAGTTTTTGATTGGGGGAGGAAGATTAAGCTACCCACTTTATTTTCTATTGGATAAGTTAAAGGCAGACTGAGTTGATTAGAATTGAAATTAATTTTTAGCTGTCCTCGAGAGGTTGAGAAAGAGACCTCCTGCCATTTGTTTTCTTCTACTTGAGGTAGAATAAAGAACTTTGATCCTCGTCCATCACTCATTAAAACACCAAACTGAAGATGGAAATCTTGGTAATACCAACCCAAGTTTAGAGTGATTTTATCGACCTTTAAACTAAGAAGATTAGAAGGGGTTGTTCTCTTTTGATTAAGCTGGAGCTGGAAGCTTAACCACCTTATTTTTTCCTCAGGGGGAATAAAAAAGAATTGGTGATACTCTTTGGTTAGAAGAAGGCTATAGTCTTGAGGATTAGCTGAAACACCCCTCCCCCGAGGTAGTTTGTCAATTTGTTTAAGAATAATTATTCCAGCCTGATGCTGCCTCAGAGCTAATTTGGAATCAAAATGGTGGTTGGTTACCACTAGATATGTTTTCTCCTCTTGTAAAGGTCCGGCATAGGTTTCCATCTGCCAGAGGCCATCCGGCCAGAAGCGGAAATGGAGGTAATTGTCAGCCAACAGTTGCCCCTGATTGGATACAAGAAGGCCAACTCTTCTTTTATCGGAACTTTTTAAACCGATGATGGACAAGGAGGGATTGGAATCTATATGGAAATAGGTTCGCCAAGGCAAGAGATGGAGTTGTTGCCAAGCGTACCAGCGGGGCTTAGCAGCTAAGCCAGGCTTCTCATTAGTGAAGAGTCCCCATCTGCCCCAATACTTCTGAGATGGATTGAAGCCATCCTTTACCTCGAAGAGGAAAAGTTTGTCCTGGGGGCGAATGAAAGGGGTAAGTTTTCCAACCGTAGCCAAAGTGTGCCAGTAACCATAATTGGAGTCATATTTAGGGTTGACTTGGCCGTCGATACCCCACTCAGTAATGAAGATTGGTAGTTGGGGTAAATCCTCCTTTTTTAACAACTCCTTAGCTAGAAGATACTCGTTGAGTATTTTTTCTGGCTGGGGGTGATAGGCATGATAAGAGAAAAAATCTAAACGAAGCTTCCTTTTTTTTACTTCCCGCAGGAAAAAAGCTAACTTTTTTTGGTCAAAGTAACTCCAAGATGGTCCACCGATAAGATAAGTAGTTGAGGTTGGTGGTAAAGATGAAAGAGTTAGTTGGTAAAGATTCAGGTAGGTTTTGATACTCATATGACCAAAAAGATTAGGTTCATTCCAGACCTCGTAAATAAGATTGTTTAGGCCTCTCTCTTCCGAAAAGTGTCTTACTGTCTGGCTAATAATTTGAGACCATAACTGAGGGTTTTTAAGGTGGCCTGTAGGAGCATGGTTAGTAGTTGCTTGGATGGGAAAGTAAGAGAGGACCAGGGCTGGTCGGCTGCCACTAGCTAAGATTTCATTAACCGCTTGATCGAGTTGGCGCCAGTTAAACTGGAGTTGGTTATTTTTAAAAGTAACGGTTTGATAATTATCAAAGATATGGTCTAAGCGAATATATTGAGCGGGAGAGTTTTTAAGGTAAGGGATAGTTACTGCCAGCATTGGGGATGAGTCTTCACCGCCTTGAGCCAAGTTCTGCCAGAAAGGTTGAGTTGTTTTACTTCTGGCGGAAAAATATATAAGGAAGTGGTGTTCTTGGCTTAAGTTTGCCCGACTAAAAAAAAGACGGAGGGAATTGAAATTATACCTGATAAGAATTAAAGAAATAAAGAGAACAAAGACTAAAGATAACTTAAGCAGATTTTTTTTGATCATTTGGGACCGACCGAAATCAGGATGTTGCTTTTTCGATATGGGAGGCGTTGTAACAACTTAGGAACTGGAGGTTGAAAAGTGATCTGGAAAGCGAATACCCCAGGCAAGTTTTGAAGATAAAAAATAGAGCTTTGAAGATCCTTTCCGACCAGATTGGTCTGAATGGTTTTATTGTTGAAATTCCATTTTAAGGGAATGTTTAGTTCTAATTTGTATTTATTGCCTTCTTCTGGAGTAAATTTCCAACCGATGTTATTTTTATCCACTTGGAAACCGTGGGGTACTGTCTGTTGAAGAACTTTGTTTACTAAAGTTTCCACATCGGCTTGGTTGTAAGTGAGGACGTTTATTTGAACCTTACTTTCTAAGCTCACCCTTTCCGCCGGCTGGTTCAACTTACTGCTTAGTTTGTTCTGGAGGTACTTCAAAGAAAGAGAGGAATTGATTATCTTTTCCCCGGTGGCTAGTTTATTTTGGAGGAGCTGCTCCAAGTTTTGGTCAATCTGATCTTTGATCTCTTCTTTTAACTTGTCAACGTCATCTTGAGAAACAGATTTGACTTGATATTTTTTTCCTCCTTGGAAATCTTGGCTTACCTTAGCTGAGTAGCTTGTTTTATCTAAATGGTTAAAGTATAGTTGAGTGCCTTTCTTGAGATTGGCTTCCTCGCCCCAGAAGGTAGTTTCGGCAGTAACCTCAGCCTTGCCTGGGATAGTAAGAATAGAGCCGTCCTCATTTTTTTGACTACTTTTGCTAGCTACGCTTGCTTTCTCGTCTAGTTTAAGTTTTTTCTCTGGGTTATTAGCGAGATAGAGGAGGTCACCTTTAAGGAAGAGATGGGGTTTAGAGGTATAGTTGTAGATAATTATCTTCCCCTTACCTGGGTCACCGGTTTCACTGGTGCCAGTTGTTGGTGTTTCTGCCCTTTTAGTTAGACTAAGTTGGATGGTTTTAGCCGGGAGGATGAAGTTTTGATAGTCAGCTTTTTTTACTTGATCTGAGAAGGTTACTTCGATGTTTTTGTGAAGTGACTCTGATCGGGGAGTAATGATAATTTTTGCCTTGAAAAAGAAAAAGTAACTTAGACCAATAGCTAGAGGAATTATAAGGAAAGGTATAGAGAGGATAAATAATCTTAGCAGCCAACTTTTACTGAGGGAAAGAAAGGAAGAAGGGAGTCTTAGTAACTCAAGTTTTAATTTCCCCAAAAATGAAGAAATGACCTGGAAGGGAGAGATTAAACTAGCCAGCTTAATTGGGAATAAGAAAGGAAAAGATCTCTTTTTTTTTGGCTGGGTTGTTATCGGGACCTCATCAGGATTAAGAATTACTCCCATTGTTTCTAGTTCAGAGACTTCATCAGCCGGCGACTGTTTTTTTTCCTCGGCGAGAAAAGGAGTCTCTTCCTTTTTCCTTTGAGGTAGTTTTTCCTTCCTTTTAGCTTCTTCTTGATGAGAAAGGGGAGTTTCTTCTCTACCTGGCTTGGGGACAATTTCTTGAGGTAGGGGAGGCTTGGGAGGGGTTTTACTTTCAGTTGTTGAGACGGTAGCCTTAAGGGTAGACCCCTCAACCTGAGTTAGCCACCTAACCTCCTTTTGGTCTTTGAAAACAACTAAAAGTATCTTTTCCATCAATTCCTGGAAACTGAGAAGTTCTAGTTGAGGATTTTGGGGAAAACCAAACTCTGTTTCCCAAGCGGCATTTTCAAGGATTTGCCGTATTTTCTGAGGGTCTTGGACAGCAACAAGAACACGAAGAGGTTGGACTTTATTTTTTAATCGGCTGATGGCCTCAGCCATGTCTGCTAAAAGGTCATCACTTCGGCCGATCGATAAATGTTCACTTACCCGGCCTAACTCGATTCGTGTCAGGTGGATCTGCTTATTAAGGAGAGTAAAAAAAAGAAAAGATGGGGGGGAAAGTGTCTTTTGCCGCCAAGCGTGGCTAAGAGCTTCTTCTAAAACAACGAAACCATTAACCTCCAAGTCGAGTTCTTTTTTAGCTAGTTTAAGGATCTCCTTCCTGTTAGGGGTCAGTTCGTTGGCTACCAACCAATCTTGAGAAAGAACGAAAACAGTTTCTTTTACTTCTAAGGATGTTGTTTGATAGAACTGACTAAGAATATCATCTAGAGTGGTTAGAAAGCCGTCTTTGCTGGTCTCAAAGTCTAAAAAGGGAGTGAGATTATGAACTTCAATCGTTTGATTAGCCAGTCTTATTAGTAAACCGCTAATCTGGGCTTCAAAAGCGAAGAAAATGTTAATCCATTTGTCTTTTTGGTTAGTCATTTTTCTTCCTTCCTCTTTAAGTCTAGCAGAAATTTTTTACCACGGCTAGATGGAGTCTTACCCAATCAAAAATCGGATTGAAAAGGAACCTTCCTCTCTCCACGTCATCCTGAACGAGCCGTCAGGCGAAGTGAAGGATCTAGCCGAAGGCGCATGAGAGTTAACTTAAGTTTGGGTGCCAATACCTTTGCGCTCGCTCCGCTC
>WFRL01000059.1 GCA_015486555.1 Candidatus Microgenomates bacterium
ACAATAACCAATGATCAAAAAAAGAAGAAGAAAAGGATAAAAAATTAAGTTTGAATAATTGATATTTGGAATTTGCTTGGAAATTGGGATTTGAAAATTGGTTATTTTTAACCTAGTTCCTAGTTCCACTAAGGAGAGGATTTTTGATGAGGCCGAAGCGAGAAAAAGGCCAGTAACGCAACCAAGTCTTCCCAATAATGTTTTTCTCGGGGACTGGACCCCATTCTCTGGAATCACTGGAGTATGGCCGATTATCCCCCATAACTAGGTAACTATGAGGAGGAACAATTCGTTCTTGGCCATCAGGCAAATAATAACTTCCCCTTGTGCTTATTTCCGGTGCTAGATAAGGTTCTCTAAGGAGTTTGCCGTTGATATATACTGAACCGTCTTTGACCATCACTTTTTCTCCGGGTAAGCCGATAATTCTCTTGATATAGTCTTTGTCCTCCTCCATCGGTGCCCGGAAGACAATAACATCCCCACGTTGGGGAGGATGGAGCTGATAAGAAATTTTGTTAGTTAAGATAAGCTCCCCATTATGGAAGTTGGGCTCCATTGAGTGTCCCTTAATCCGGTGAGGCTGCCACAAGAAAAGGTAGATTAAGAGAAAGATGACTAGGGCTAAAACTGTTGTTTCAAAGAGATCAAGGATAAAAGCCAGAATTCCTTTTAAAATATGACCAAGCATAACCAATATTAGAACTACCCTCTTTGGATTGTCAATACTTAGTCTTACCCAATCAAAATCGGATTAAAAAGAAGTATTCAAGTTGAAAAGTTCATAAAGTTATAAAGTAAAACCTTCTTCCCAAGTCATTTTGACCCTCCCTGGCGGAGGGGAAGAATCTAGCGCAGCGCTATGAATTGGCTCTCTCTTTGTTTCCGGTCATTCTTCTATATAAAAGCTTGTCAAGTCTCATCAAACCTGGTTATGGTTTGATGGAACAAGCTACCAACTATGACCAACAAATGCCATTTAGCTAAATCTTCTCTTCGTATTCATGCTTCTTGGTTTGCAGTTTCAAACCAAGACATGATACACTGTAATGCTTTCTGCTTTTTGGTCGGTAAGCCTTTTATTCTGAGTGTTAACGAAGGATCTAGCCGAAGGCGCATGGGTGTATTTCCAAGCGTGGGTGCTAGTACATTTGCGCTCGCACTGCTCGCTAGATCCTTCACTTCGCCTCTCGGCTCGTTCAGGATGACACGGGGAGTAGACGGTTCCCTTACGAATGACTCCTTAAGGGGTTCTACTTTATAACTTTATGAACTTTCTAACTTTACAAACTAATAACCTAGCTCCTAGTTCTTAGTTCCTAGTTCCAGTTTCCCCCTTGCCTCTCACTACCGTTTTTTGCTAAGCTAAAAGTATGTTCCAAGAAATGGGCCTCGCCGTTGATTTAGTCACCCTTTTCAGTGTTGCTTTAATTGGCGGTATTTTAGCTAAGCGCCTCAAGCAACCCATAATCCTCGGCTACTTGATAATTGGTCTCCTTTTTTCTCTCATTCCTCACCATTTCCTCGACTGGAAAAACCTCAAGGTAATGGCTGATATAGGAGTAGCGTTTCTTATGTTTACTTTAGGATTAGAGTTTTCTTTTAATCGTTTCCGAAAGATAAAAGATGTCGTCCTCTGGGGAGGAATCCTCCAAATTACTTTGGTTCTAGCTATTTTTCTAGTTATTCTTCCTCTTCTCGGCTTCTCTTTTGCTGACAGCTTCTACATTGCCGCCGCCTTTTCCTTATCCTCCACAGCCGTAGTAGTCAAAATTCTTTCTGATAAAGGACAACTCCTAACTTTACCTGGACAGATAATGGTTGGCTGGCTTCTTCTCCAAGATCTGGCTGTCTTGCCGATGATGATCCTTCTTCCTTCTTTTGCTCAAGCCGAGTCAACTGGCTGGAACCAGGTACTACCTTCTCTTGGACGGAGTATTGTCATTCTTTATGTTGTCCTTCTTCTAGCTAAAAAAATAGTCCCCAAGTTAGTCGACTGGATTGCTTCTTTTAACAGCCGTGAGCTTCTTCTTCTCTTTGTGGTTTCTCTCGCCCTTCTGGCTGCCTTTTTTACCTATTCTTTAGGAATGTCTTTTGCTATCGGGGCTTTTATTGCCGGCCTAATTATCTCTTCCACGGTTGAATCTCATGCTATCTTTGCTGAGATTAGACCCCTCCGCGATCTCTTTATAACTGTTTTCTTCCTCATCCTAGCTATGACGACTAATCCCCTCCACTGGCTTACTCACTGGCAGTTAATCTTAGAACTAGTTCTAATCCTTATCTTGGTCAAGTTGCTTGTTGTTTCTGGTCTCATCTTTTATTTTGGTTACCACTCCAAAGTGGCTTTTCTAGTCGGTGTTGGTCTAGTCCAGGTAGGCGAGTTTGGCTTCGTTCTGGCTCAAGAAGGACTACATCAAGGTTTGATAACCCCCACTAGCTATTCAACTATTATTGCCGTTACTCTTTTAACTATCCTCCTTACCCCTTTTCTTTTTGATAGCGGAACAAAAATATATGATACCGGCCGCCGTTTCACTCACCACTATTTACCCCAGTTGGCCGTTTTTCTTTTCCCCGAATACCGAGAAGATAAAGTTGATCAAGAACTAAAGATGAAAAATCATATCGTAATCTGTGGCTACGGCCGAATGGGGCGATATATCGGCCGAGCTCTCCAACTAAGCAAAATCCCCTTTATCGTCATTGATTACAACAAACAAGTAGTCGCCCAGCTTGAACAGGCTTCTATCCCTGTTATCTACGGCGATCCAGCTGATTTTGAGGTTCTAAAGCGGGCTCAAGTAAAAACAGCTAAGGCTATTGTTATAGCCATCCCCGATTTCTATACTCAATCACGGATAATTACTCAAGCTAGAACACTCAACTCTCAAGTGAAGATCCTCTGTCGGACTCATCAGGAAGCTGATGTCCCCCGTTTGCGTACCTTAGGAGCCGAGATAATTGTTCAACCCGAGTTTGAAGCCGGCGTTTATGTGGTTAACAGACTAGCTCATCTTTTTCATTTTTCAGAGGACCCACGGCAACATATTCACCGTTTGCGAATCGAACATGGTATCATTGCTAACACGATAACTTAGATTTTGCTCAAAAGGTAACTCCTGCTCCAGTAACCATGAAAGATACTCTACTCCTCGGCGCCAATTATGGTCATTATGGTAAGAAAGGGGGTTGTAACGACTTTCAATAGAAGTTGGACGAACCAAACCACGGTCAAAATATCTTCGCCTAAGAGAAGCTCCCACCGTCCAGATGGCCTCCGACCAGGAAGAAAAAACAATCACCCGACCATTGTTTACTCCCCAACCAAAAGGATTGTAAGAGTTTTTTGCCCCAATATAAGGTACATGTTTACCAAAAGACGACTCTTTACCAGCGATAGCTGGGAGAAGGGTCCAGGGGAGGTGGTACTCATCAGCTACTTCTACAAATTGGGCAGCATAAGCGGTTAAGGGTGAGTTCTTTTCTTTTAAAAAGTGGCGGAGAATAATTATTCTTTTCTCCTTCTCTGCCGATAATCGGCTTTCTGCTTGCTGGAACTTGATTACTTGTAAATGATAAGTTTGCCAGCGATCCACAAAAGAGAAAAGAGAGAGAAATAGTCCAAGGTACAAACAATAAAAGGAGGTTTTTTTGGAAAACGGCATAGGAAAAGAAGTTCTTTATTTAATTAAGCTTATTTCCGGTGAGGCAATCATTAATTTAGGTTGATGATCTAGAAAAATAACCAAGACCTGAGTTTCCAAACCAATATCAGTTATCTTTAGGGGCTTAGCATTTAAATCCACCATTTCGAGCCCATTTAACTTTATTTCCTTAACTTTATTCTTTAAATCAGCTAACTGGCATATTTTTTGGTTATCATCGACCTTAGTTATCTTTCCTTTAAACCAACTTAGATTAGACCAGTCTAAGTGAGAACTAACAATAAGTTTGATTAATTCCCCTTCATTTCCCCCTTCAGCCAACGGCTTAAAAATAACTAAAGCTTTCTTTCCTTCTAAATTTTTGTCTAACTCAGTTAAACTCACCCGACGGCCATCCTCCTTAAAGGCATACAGCTGGCTTTGAGGTAACACTTTTAATTTTAACCCACCACTCGGAGTAATAAGCTCTACTTTTTTCTCCTCAACAATCTTAAGGAGACCGAAACTGCCTCGAGCTAGTTGAGGATATTTCTTACTCGATAAAATCCCGCTTAAGGTGGCCACAAGAGAAGGCTGAAGTTCATCAGAGATCTGGAAAACCCTCACCAAATTACTGCCATTTTCTAGAGAGAGAGAATAAGAAAAGTTGTTTTTAGTAGCACTAGTTAAGTTCGCCTTATTGCCATTCTGGATAAGAAAGACAACACCTGGGCTGGTATTCAGCTCCAATTTAATTTTTCTTTTTTTCACCAAAAAAAAGTTGACTGGTGATAAGAGGCGAGAAGGCAATATCCCTGGGGTAGGAGTAATAGAGGAAACAATAATTGTTGGTTTCTCTGTTTTCGAAGGAGGAGCAACACTCCTTGAGGTTAAAGGCTGCTGCCAATGAAACCAGCGAATGATAACTGGAAAATGGCTTAAAACCATAAAGATGGCCAAACCAGCAACCAAACCAAAAACAACAGCTAAAAAACTCTCCTTATTCATATAACTCCTCTTTTAAAGTCATTATAATTTTATCAAGATCACCAGCCAAAATATCTTCTAGATTATACCAGGATTTGTTTACTCGATGATCAGTCACCCGGTTCTGAGGAAAATTATAGGTTCTAATCTTCTCGGCCCGCATAGCTCGGCCAATAGCTTTTCGAGCTTGGGCTATCTCCGCCCGGCGTTTTTCCTCCTCCAACTGCCACAGGCGGCCGCGGAGCAACTCCAGAGCTATTCTTCTATTTTGCAGTTGACTTCTCTCCCGCTGGCAGGTAATAGTAATTCCTGTTGGTCTATGAATCAAACGGACAGCAGTATTAACCTTATTAACGTTCTGTCCCCCATGACCACCTGAGCGGTAAAACTGCCAGTCCAGATCTTCCTCTCTTATAACCACCCCTTCTTCTTTTACTTCTGGAATAACTGAGACGGTGGCGGTCGAGGTATGAATTCTACCTTGGGCTTCAGTAACTGGCACTCTCTGAACCCGATGAACTCCAGACTCATAATGAAACAAATCATAAACCTCCTTTCCCTTCACTTCTAAGACATTCTCCTCCACTAAACGGAACTGAAGGCTCTTTCTTTCTGCATATCGCTGGTACATCCGCAATAGATCACCTGCCCAGATTTTAGCCTCCTCCCCCCCTACTCCTGGCCTGATTTCTAAAGTTATGGAGCGTATTTGACTGCTTCCTCCATCCTTAAGCATCTTTTTTACCTCTTTTTCTAACTCTTCTTCTAAATCTTTCAACTCTTTTTGGATAATTGTCACCTCGGCCTTAGCCATCTTCTTTATTTCTTCATCTCCACTATCCAAGAGCTCTTTAGCCGACTGGAGCCGGGCCTTCTTTTCTTCAATCTCAACAGCCACTTCATAAACAGAACGATACTGACTCTCTACTTGGCCAGCTTGAGATAACTCTTCAGGAGTAGTCTCAGCCGGCTGGTTGAGTACCTTTAGGGCTTGCTGATATTTATCAATAATTTGCTTGGAGGTAATCATTTATCATTCGACAAATTAAACAAAAGGCTAGCGGGACTTCGATTTTAGCTTAGCTATAGCTTCTTTATAGGAACCAATCACTGGCTTCTTTTTCTTGGTTTTAGCTTTTTTCTGCTTAAACTGTCGGGCTAACTTCATTCTTCTCTGGAACTTCTCGACCTTCCCCATCGTGTCCACATACTTCATTTCCCCTGTAAAAAAGGGGTGACATTTAGAACAGATATCCACCTGGATTTCAGGAACAGTAGAACCAACATAGAAGGTATTCCCACAAGCACAGACCACCTTAGCTTGAGGGTAATATTTAGGATGTATACCTTTTTTCATAACTTCTTATTTTAACAAAGAAATCAACTTTCAGCTACAACTAGGTGGAACTAGGAACTAGGTTAAAAATAACCAATTTCCAAATCCCAATTTCCAAGCAAATTCCAAATATCAATTATTCAAACTTAATTTTTTATCCTTTTCTTCTTCTTTTTTTGATCATTGGTTATTGTTATTTGTTTGTATCCTTGGAATTTGGTGCTTGGAATTTAATACTGGTCATCCTGAACGAGCCGCTTCCCCTTTTCCCCCGTCATTCTGAGGAGCTGGGGCGACGAAGAATCTAGCCGAAGGCGCAGGGAATTGGAACTAGGAACTAGGATCCAGGAGCTAGGTTGAAAAACAATTAATAACCCGTAGTAAGAGCTTAGAAAAAACTTGGCTGCCAGTACCTTTTGCGCTCGCTTCCGCTCGCTAGATTCTTCGTGGGGCTCAGAATGACGCGAAGAGGAGAAAACAACTTGTTCTAAGGACGACTCCTCAAGGGGTTCTACTTTATAACCTTATGGACTTTACAAACTTCATGAACTTTCTAACTTCCATTAATTTCAGTCCGATTTTTCAATTGGGTAAG
>WFRL01000060.1 GCA_015486555.1 Candidatus Microgenomates bacterium
ATATGGAACTAGGAACTAGGTTAAAAATAATCAATAACCTTGTAAAGTAAGAGCTTAGAAAAAACTTAAGTGCCAGTACCTTTTGCGCTTCGCTAGATTCTTCCCCTCCGCCACGGAGGGTCAGAATGACAACTCTCAGTTGTTTTGAATTTAGATCATTTGAATTTAGGACCTGCCTGCCGGCAGGCAGGTTTGTTTGGAGCTTAGGATTTCGGATTTAGTGTTTTTCCAACCTAGTTCCTAGTTCCAATATATTGTTTGCTAATCAAGAATGGATAATTTAAAATGAGATATGCTTTCCCAGAATATTCTAGTTGCTGTTGCCTGGCCTTATGTCAATGGAGAAATTCATGTGGGCCATTTGGCCGGCTATCTCTTGCCGGCTGATGCTTTCGCCCGCTGGGCTAGATTAAGAGGCCATCAGGTTCTCATGGTCTCCGGAGCCGATTGTCACGGAACCCCCATAACTGTTGAGGCAGAAAAGCACCACCTTTCTCCCCAACAATTAATCGACACTTACTTGCCTCAAATTAAAGAGCTAATAAAACTTTACGATTTAAGTTACGACCTTTTCACCACTACCCAAACCTCAAATCATCAAAAAATCGTCCAAGAATTTTTTCTTAAGCTACTTAAGAATGGCTACATTTTTAAAAAGGAGGACTACCAATATTATTCTCCTAGCCAAAAGAGATTCCTTCCGGACCGTTATGTCGAGGGGGAGTGCCCCTATTGCCATAGCCCTAATCAGCGAGCCGACCAGTGCGAGGTTTGTGGTCGAGTATTGGACTCTGGCCAACTTATTAATCCCCACAGCAAACTCGATGGCCAAAAAGTAATTCTTAAAAAAAGCGAACACTACTACCTAGACTACCCTAAATTAGAAAAAGAGATAAAAAATTTTGTTCTTAAATCAAAACATTGGCGACCTTGGGTCTGGCAAGAAACAATGGGTTGGCTAAAAGAAGGGCTAAAACCTCGCCCCATAAGCCGAGATTTAGAGTGGGGAATTCCTTTCCCAAAAGACAAAATTCCACCCTCTTGGCAATTGAAGAATATGAACAAAAAGCGTTTTTATGTCTGGTTCGATGCTGTTATTGGTTACATCTCTGCCGTCCGTGAGTATGCTCAAAAGAAAAAAAAAGGCAGCCTTTTCTCTGAGTTTTGGCACAACCCTAGCTCGCGACATTACTACTTTATGGGGCAGGACAATCTGGCTTTCCACACTATCTTTTGGCCTGGACAACTAATCGGCCAAAAAGACAACTACACTCTCTCTTACCAAGAGTGCATAAATAAATTTCTCACCCTAGAAGGGAAAAAGTTTTCTAAAAGTCGGGGAGTAATTATTAATTCATTAGAGGTAGGGAAGAAATATGGCTCTGATCCTATTCGCTTTTACCTTTTCTCTATCCTCCCAGAAAATCACGAGTCTTCTTGGTACTGGACAGAGTTTGTCCGAACAGTTAATGGGGTTTTGGTAGACAAAGTAGCTAACTTCTTCCAACGAGTAGCTCTTTTCCAGGAAAAATTCTTTGGGGGAGAACTTCTAGTTAAAAACGTCGACCCCTCCATCATTAAATATACCCTCACGACATTCTCTTCCGTCAATCAAAAGATGGAATCTTGTTCTTTGGGGGCGGTATTTAAGGAGGTTATTGAGGTTTCAAATAAAGCCAATCTTTATCTCAACCAAAAGGAGCCCTGGCAACAAATTAAGGTTTCTCCGTCTGCCGCCAAAGACTCCTTGGCCACAGCAACTTATCTGGCTGCCAATCTAGTTGTCCTTCTTTCCCCTTTTATCCCTTCTTTTAGCCAAAGGGCGTCTGTTCTCTTGGGGCTAGAACAAACATCCGCTCAAAAACAACCAACATTTTCTCCTTACTCACCCCCTTTTAAAACAAAGATAAACCCCTCATTTCTCCCCTTAGCTAAGAAGATTTCTCTTTAATAAACAATCCACATAATCTTGACTTTTTGTGGAAAACGTGGTTTATTATTTACATCTAATTATTTCAATTGATATCTTTTATGGATGACCTCTGGCAAAATATTTTGGCCCACCTTAAAACAACACTTTCTTCGGCCAGTTTTAATATTTGGTTTACTAAAACAAAACAACTAAAGGTTCAAAGAGGGGGGAAAGGGGTTCATCTTTTGATTTCCTGTCCAAGCAGTTTCGTCCAAGACACTATTGAAAAACGTTTTGTTAAGCGGCTTCAGAAAATTGGTCAGGAGTTAATTTCAACCCCAGTAACTTTTTCTTTTCAGGTAAGAGCAGATCGACCTGTTATTAATAACAACCTCTTCCGTCCACTTCATTTAGAACCTTCTTCTCCTTCGCCCCTATCTTCACCTCCTAAACTCAACCCCAACTACACTTTTCAAAACTTTGTTGTTGGTCCAAGTAATCAAGTAGCTGTAGCTGCTGCCCAGTCAATAGCCAACTCTCCTGGTTCTATCTATAACCCCTTCTTCCTTTTTGGGGATGTTGGTCTGGGAAAAACCCACCTCATTCAAGCTATTGCCCACCAACTAATTTCCAATAATTCAAAAATAAAGATTCTCTACACTACCTCTGAGGAGTTTACCAACGACCTTATCCGAGGCCTGCGCAATCAAAAAATGGAGTTCTATAAAAATAAGTACCGTAAAACTGACGTTCTCCTTATTGATGATATCCAGTTTATTGCCGGAAAGACATTTGTTCAAGAAGAATTCTTTCATACTTTTAACTCTTTATATATGGCCGGAAAACAGGTTATTGTCACTGCCGATAGCCCTCCAGATGAAATTAGTGGCCTGCCCCAAAGAATAATTTCCCGCTTTAAGGGGGGGTTGACTATAGACATTCAGCCCTTAGACTATGAAACTCGGCGGGGAATTTTAGAGTATAAGATTAGTGAACTCCAACTAACTATCAATAGTGAGGTTATTGATTGGCTAAACAACTACCCTTTTAAGAACGCTCGTGAAATAGAAGGTATTCTTCTGAAGTTAAAAACATTATCATCTCTTCATCGTCATAATATCTCTCTTTCTGTTCTTACTCAAATGTTAGGAAAAAACCGTTTTATGACCCCTTCTTTTACTCCCAAGGAGGTTATTAAGACAACAGCTTTGTTTTGGGGGGTAAAAAAGAAAGATATTTTAGGAAAAGGGCGTCAATCTAAAATTACCACTGCCCGCCAAATTGCTATGTACCTCTGCCGCCAAGAATTAAATCTTCCCTATACTAGAATTGGACAAATCTTTGGTGGAAAAGATCATTCAACTGTTATCCATAGTGTGGAAAAAATCAACCAATTGTTCAAAACTAATAACCAAATACGCCAGGCAATAATCTCCATAAAAAGTAATTTATTAAAGTAATTTTAATCCCCAATTATTCACATCTTTCCACATTTTTATCCACATTTTTATCAACCTTCAATACAGACCGTATTTCCTTATTTTTGTATTTTTCAACTGGACTATTGTTACGACTAATAGTAAAATAGTTTTATGAAGTTTGTAGTGGATAAAAACAACTTTCTTTGGGCAATTGACAAAATTAACCACATTGTTCCTACCCACCCTAAAATTCCTGTTTTAACCAATATTCATTTCACCACTCGAAAACCAGTTACCTTAACGATAGAAGCTACCGACCTGGAAATTGGTAGCAAAATAGATCTTAAAACTAAAGTAACTGAAGACGGTGAGTGTTTAATTAATGGTCGTTTTCTAGCCGAAGCAATAAGAGAATTGAAGGGTGAATCGATTAGTACAACTATAGAAAAAAATGAGTTTGTTATTATTGTTCCAGAAACCACTCTTAAAATCAATATAACAACCAAAGATGAATACCCCATTATCACCTGGGGTGAAAAAGAAGAATGGACCGAAGAAATGGAACCAACAGTTTTGGAAGAGATTTTACAAATGGTTGCATTTTCGGCTTCGAAGGATGAAATACGTCCAATTTTAACCGGGGTGTTTTTTAGTGATGCAGGAGAAGTAGTAACCACAGATGGTATTAGACTGTCTGTTTTTAAACCATCCAAAACAATAAGTCTGACAAATACTATTGTCCCGCTGGGATTTCTGCGACAGTTAGCAGCTACAAAAGGAGGGAAAATTAAAGTTAGATATGATCTTAAAAAGAAAAGGGTTATTGCCTTAGTTCAGCCAGAAGAAGGAGACTATTGGTTACAGAGCCAACTTATCGAAGGTAACTTTCCCAATTATAAAGAGATTGTTCCTCAGGAGTTTAACTACAACTTAGTCGTTAACAAGACGCTTTTTGAGCAACAACTGCGAACGGTGATGGTGGTGGCCAAGAATAATGGCAATCTTCTTAAGCTGGATATTAAAGATAAAAAGATAACTCTCTTGGCTGAGTCCTCCACTTTTGGAAGTGTAAAAGGAGAAGTGGAGATTGAGAATGATCAAAAGAAAGAGTTAACTCTGGCTCTTAATGGTAAGTTCCTCCAAGAGGCGATTGGGGTAATAGATGAGGAATACTTAGTTATTAAACTTAATACGGCCACTTCCCCGATAATGATTCAGGGGGTAGAGAAAGACAATTATTACCACATCTTAATGCCAATTAATCTCCAAGAATAAAATGTCGCTGAAGGTGGGAATAGTGGGGTTAGCTAATGTTGGCAAGTCTACTCTTTTCAACATTCTTTTAAATCAGCAATTAGCCGAGAGTCAAAACTACCCCTTTACTACCATAGATCCTAATGTAGGAATTGTTAATGTGCCCGATTCTCGACTTCAAAAGTTGGCCGAGACGATTAGGGAGGGAAAGGGTGTCCTGCCCCCAATTATTCCGGCAACTATTCAGGTAGTTGATATTGCTGGTTTGGTGGCGGGGGCCCATAAAGGTGAGGGGTTGGGCAATAAGTTTTTAGCCCACATAAGAGAGGTTAGTGTGATAATAGAGGTAGTTCGGGTTTTTGATGATGGTCAGGTTGTTCCAACGGGGCACGGCCCAAAAGAGGATATAGAGACGATTTGGTTGGAGTTTGCTCTTAAGGATTTGGAGACAATCAAAAAATATAAAGAAACTCTCCAGAAGCGACGATTTGAGAAAACAGTCCAAAAAGAGTTGGCGGCGGTTAAGAAAATAGAGGAAAATCTTTCTAAAAACAATACTCAACCATCTACTAAATTAAGTTCTGAAGAAACAGAGGTTACTCGTCGCCTACAACTATTATCTTTTAAGCCAATTATTTATCTTTTTAATCTTTCTGAAGATCAATTAACTGATACTAGCCTAAAAACAGAGCTGTCTCAGATGGTGGGGGTTCAAAAGGAAGTGGTCTTTAGTTGTTTAAAAAGCGAGGCCGCTCTTATTGGAATGTCTGTTCAAGAAAAAGAAGAGTATCTCCGCCTTATCGGAGGGGGCTCTTCTCTCAACAAATTATTGAGGTTAGCCTATTCTCGGTTGGGGTTAATTTCGTTTTTTACCGCCGGGGTAAAAGAGGTGCGGGCCTGGACTATCCAAAAGGGAACTACTGCCTTGGTTGCTGCCGGAAAAATCCACACCGATTTTCAGCACCACTTTATAAAAGCAAAAATTGTTTCTTATCAGGATTTTGTTAACTTCGGAGGTTGGCAGAAGGCTACAGAAGCTGGCAAGGTTATCTTTGGAGGTAAGGATTACATAATGAACGACGGCCAAGTGGTTGAGTTTGTTACCGGTAAAGGTCAATAGCAATCTGGGTCATTTGATTATTGTCTGTTAGCCAGATATTTCCCTGCCAAACACGCCCCTTTATTAAAAGATTAAAATGGTGTTTACTGCTAGGTAACTCTTTTATCTGCCAACCCCGCCGCGGCAACCAATGGAGGTAAAAGAAACGGACATCTTTTAATGGGGCGGTGGAGGTAAAATTGGCCGAGATGTTGTCTTCGGTAATTTCGCTTACCCCCAAATCTAGTTTTGCTCCTGGGAAAATGGGGAGGTTGCTGGGGAAACCGTCGGGAATTTGGCTGGAGATATTTGTTAATCCTTGATGACCGGCAATGAGAAGATTGTCTCCAGAAAAGTTAACCCGCCCACCAGTAGCTAGAGAGACGAAAGAATTGCTAACTTGGCGCGTCAGTCCGACGACATCCCGATGATTATAGATAAGAAGAGAAGCTATGATGCTTAAGCAGGCAGTTAAAATTAGCCCCCTAGACATTTTTTCTTAGATGCCAAAAATAACAATAGTGCTTTGGATGAAGAAATACAAGAGAATTGCCAAAACACCAAAAATCAAAATATAAAGTCCCTTTTTAGACATTAATTGATTTTAGCACAAGCTAATCACGGATGATTGTGGTGTCTGTAGTTACCTGATCAAGAAGAAGTTGGCGTAAGCTCCCCTTAGTAACCCCATCAGTTATGTAAGAAGTAATACCCTCTTTAGCCAGCTCAAGGCTGGTTTTAACCTTATGGATCATGCCGCCGGTAACATCAAGACCAGCCGAACCCCCAATTGCCCGACGAAGAGAATCGAAATTTCTGGAGGTTATAAGGGGGATTGTTTTGCCTTCTGAGTCATAGACCCCTCGAGTGATTCCGCAATGGATAATTGAAACATCATACCCCTGTTTAAAAAGCATTTTTCCTATTTCTGCTAAGACGCGCTCTGTGGAAAAGATTGTTGCCCCCAACCGCCGATCAAAAATGACATCCCCATAAACAACAGGAAGGATGGGTATTTTAAGAAGGTGGTTGAGGTTTTGCCAGAAAGCCATAATTAGACGTTTGTTTTCTGAGTACAAAAATGAATCGGGGTGGAGACTAACTGCTGGTATTTGTTGTTGGAGAAATTTTTGGAGAATAATTTGATTTAAGCGAGTTGCTGCTTCTTTTACTTCAGCTAACCCCAAGACTTGAGATCGGTTGCTAATACTTACGCCGTTTTGGGTTTGGTGGGGAGCGGCTACGCTATGAGCGAAGGAGCCAGAGCCGTGTCCTAAAAGAAGTTTAAAAGGGGCGTTTTGATAAAGGTAACTAATTTCGTTAATTATAATTTCTAAATTTTTGTTATTTAG
>WFRL01000061.1 GCA_015486555.1 Candidatus Microgenomates bacterium
CCAATGGCTCTCCGCTACCTTTTCCTTACTGCCCATTATCAGCGGCTGTTTAACTTCACTTGGTCCAGTTTGCGGGCAGCGGAAGTAGCCTACCACCGATTAATTAGCCAACTAGCTAAGTGGCGGAGTAGAGTAGGGGAGAAAGAGGTAAAGGTGGATAGAGATAACCCCTTTTCCCAAAAGTTTAAAGAGTTTGTTAGTTATAACCTTAAATTCCCCGAGGCAGTGGCTGTGGTTTGGCAAGTAGTTGAGGCTCCTATTAAGGAAGAAAAAAAGCTGACTCTTCTCTTGGAGTGGGATAAAGTTTTAGGTCTTAAGCTGGCTGAGAGGGTGAAGGAGCAGTTAAGTGTTCCTGAGGAAGTTAAACGATTAGCAGAAGAACGACAGCGCTTGCGCCAAGAGAAAAAATATACTCAAGCCGACGAGCTTCGCCAAGAAATTCAAGCCGCTGGCTACGAGATTGAGGATACTCAAGAAGGTTATTATTTGAGGAAGAGAACTTAGTAAAATGACCAATTTTCAAATTCCAAGTATCCAAATAATATTCAAATCCCAATGATCAATTTTCAAGCAAAACAGAACTTAAAACTTAGATCTCAGAGCTTAGAACTCAGTTTATAAAGTTCATAAAGCTTGTAAAGTAAAGAACAACTCGAGGAGTCATCCTGAGCCCCGCGAAGGATCTAGCGAAGCGCAAAAGTACTAGCACCCATACTTGAGAGCACTCTCTTGCGCCTTCGGCTAGATCCTTCACTTCGCCTGACGGCTCGTTCAGGATGACTCCCTAAAAGGGTTTCGAATTTTGATCATTGGTGCTTAGAATTTGTTTGAAAATTGATCATTGATAATTGGTTATTTGCTAAGTTCTGAGACTGAGTTCCAGCTTCGATAATTAAAAATTAAAAATTTTAAATTAAAAATTAAGTAAGGGGGTCTTGACGATATTCTTAAAAGAAGGTAGATTAAAACTAATAGGTGGTTAGATGAAAAAAAGGTTTGTTTTTGTATTAGTGTTGGTGGTTGTATTTCTTTCTTCCTTTGCTTCAGCAGCCTTGGCAGCGGATGCTTCTCTCTCGTTGTCTCCCAAGACTAAAACAATAGGGGTAGGAGATAGTTTAGCTGTCGATGTTAATTTGGATACGGATGGGGCAGCTGTTTCAAGTGTTGATGTAGTTTTAGATTATCCTACAACTAAGTTAGAATATGTTAAGACTACAGCTACTACCAGCTTCCCCAATGTCTCGGTTAGAGATGATCCTAAAGGAACGTTGCATATAAATTTAACCACCTCATCGGGAACATTTACCGGGGTAGATAAAATAGCTACCATCACTTTTAAAGCCTTAGCTACTGGTCAGGCTCCAATTACCTTTGTTTTTACCCAAGGATCAACAACTGACGACTCTAATGTTAACTCCAATAATCAGGACATCCTGGCTACAGTAAGTGGAGGGACTTATACCATTACCACAGCCTCTTCGGGTTCGAGTGTAACCTCAGCTACTCCTACGCCTGCTTCAACAGAAGACTCTACCTCTTTAAGTCCAACCCCGACTTTGCCAGTTACTGGATCTTCCTCTTTATTTACCTCGACGCTTAGTTGGAGTATTTTGTTAATTGGTTTAGGAGTAATTATCTTTTTTGGACTGGCTTAGGCTAGTGTTTTGCCTAGCTATGATATACTCTCTATGTGCAGGTTGGAGGTTTGAATGAAGAAATATGAATTAGTTGTCTTAACTACTGTAAACAGCAAGGGGTTAATTGAAAAGTTAAAAGCAGAGTTAGCTAAGGAAAAAATAGGGACTAAGGAAGCTCGATCATTAGGAGTAAAATCCTTAGCCTATCCAATAAAGAAACAACTAAAGGCTAATTATTTTTTCTTTTCTCTTCAGATGGAGGATGATTTAGACCTAGCGGCTAAACTAAACCATTTTTTCTATTTAAACAGTAAGGGATATTTACGCCATTTGTTAGTAATAAAGGAAAGTTAAAGGAGGTAAAGATGGCATCTCGATCGCTTAACCGTATCCAACTGATAGGTAATTTAACCCGTGACCCAGAACTGCGTTATACCCCGAATAATAAAGCAGTGATTTCCTTCACCGTGGCTACTAGCCGCCGCTGGACTACCAACGGTACTAAGAAAGAAGAAACAGAGTTCCACCGGATTGTGGCTTGGGATAAATTAGCTGAGATTTGTTCCCAGCTTTTAGTAAAAGGAAGCAAGGTTTATGTTGAAGGTCGGCTTCATTATCGGAGTTGGACAACAGCCGAGAATGTCCGTCGGGATGTTGCAGAGATCATTATTACTGATATGATTCTTTTGGCTGGAGGTAAACCTTATGAATCAACAGCTGCTACCACTTCGCCATCTCCTTCTTCTCCGCCACCAGCTGGAGCTCCCCTAGATATACCTCAAGAAGATGAACTAGATGTCATTGAATTACCTGATGATGATCTACCTTTTGAGACAACTGAGAAGAAAGAAAAGAAGGTAGAAGCTGTAAAGAAGGAGGAGGAGAAAAAGGAAAATGAAAACAAAGAGAAGTAGAGTAACTAAAAACCGGCGATTCAAGAAATGCCCCTTCTGCAGTCAGAAGAAGGAACCTTATTACCTCGATGTGGAAACCTTGAAAAAATTTGTTTCCCTCCAAGGCAAGATCCTTCCTCGGACCCTGACTGGGGTATGTGCTAAGCATCAACGCCGTCTTAGCCGGGAGATTAAACGAGCTCGAATGTTAGCTCTTTTACCCTTTACCCACCCGAGGAGTTATCGAATGAGATGAAATATGCGCTTCTTTTGGACGACCCCCGGTAAGTTAGAACTTAAAGCTAAAATTGGAGAAAAGATTGCTCCTAATGAAACGATCATTCTAGGTGAGGTAGCTGAGGATAAATTTATTTGGGATGTAGTGGCTGAACTGGATTTGAATTACCATCAAGTAAAGGAAATTTTTCGACCCCTTATTGGTTGCCAGTTGGTTGAGGGAGAAGTAATCTGGGAAAAGAAACGTTTTTTAGCTAAGAGTGCTTATCAGTTGGTTATGCCCTTGAGTGGAATTATTGAAGAGGTAAACCAAGGAGAGGTAATTATCCAACCCCAAAGAGGGAAGAAAATAGCTTACCAGCTGCCCTTTCCGATTACTGTAGAGAAAGAAGAAAAAGAAGGAGTGTGGTGTCAAACCGATAGCTGGCGGGAAGTAGAGATTGAATGGTTAACTCCTTATAAAAGGGACGTAGTTGTTAAGGGAAC
This sequence comes from Candidatus Microgenomates bacterium, assembly GCA_015486555.1. Taxonomy (GTDB): domain Bacteria; phylum Patescibacteriota; class Microgenomatia; order JAADGY01; family JAADGY01; genus S014-63. The sequence continues at coordinate 3,254 of WFRL01000061.1, forward strand.
CTACCCAGTTCAACTTGAGTTAGTAGATAGATTAGAGATAGAGAATAGGGGAGTGGTAGTTGATGAGCCGAGTCGGCAGTTGTGTTTGTTAATCAAAGCTTTATCGGCAGCCGGGGTAGTGGTAAACTTAAAAAAGGCTCAAGCGGCGAAGTTTTGCTCTCAAGGCCTGGAGTGGGGGGTAAAGGTTAAAAAAGAAGTCTTGGAACCCCATTTTGAAGATAGATGGCTGATTATCAATAAAAATAAATTGGGAGTTATTTAATGAAGCTTAAAAAACTGCAGATAGTTCTTCTTTTACTCATTGGTTTTGTTCTCGGGAGTGGGGCAACAAGTTATTATCCAACTCTTAATTGGAAAAGGTATAGTTTAGAAAAAGGTAGAGTTACTTCTTCTCAGGTACTTCCCCAGCCGACTCAAGTGGATATGTCTACTTTTTGGCAGGTATGGAAGCTAATTAAAAGTGACTTTCTCTTTCAGAATAAGGTTCAGCCAGAGAAGATGATTCAAGGAGCTATTCGGGGAATGGTAGCTTCCTTAGGAGATCCTTATACAGCTTATCTCCCTCCCCAAGAGAATAAAGAGAGTAAGGATAACTTAAAGGGCCAATTTGAAGGGGTGGGCATTCAACTAGGATATCGAGATAACAAGTTAAGTGTTGTTTCTCCTCTACCTAATACTCCTGCCTACCGAGCAGGAATGAAAGCCGGCGATATTATAGCGGCTATCGATAAACAAGATTCCCTTCATATGTCTTTACCAGAAGCAGTTAAAGAGATCCGCGGGCCTAGAGGGACACCAGTTGTTCTAACCGTGATCCGCCGAGGTGTTTCTCAACCTCTAGATATTAAGATTGTTCGAGATACCATTACTGTTCCAACTGTTGAGTTGAAGATTCTTCAGACGCAGGACGGTGGTTTTGCTCACTTAAGTCTGTATAAATTTGGAGACCTAACCGATGGTCAGTGGCGGCAAGCGGTAGATCGGATAATTACTTATCAGAGATTACACCCTCAGAGATTTAGAGGAGTAATTTTAGACTTGAGAAATAATCCTGGCGGTTATCTTAATGGGGCCATTTATATCGCCTCAGAGTTTATCGATAAAGGGACAGTAGTAATGGAAGAAAACAGGGATGGTAGCCGGCAGTTAAGTAAAGTGAACCGGCAGGGCAGGTTGATTAATCAGCCCTTAGTAGTTTTAGTTAACAAAGGCAGTGCCTCAGCTTCGGAGATTGTTACCGGTGCTCTACGTGATCATCGGCGAGCTATTATAGTTGGTCAAACAACCTTTGGTAAAGGGACTATTCAAGAAGTTAAAGATTTGACTGGAGGGGCTGGTCTTCATATTACCATTGCTAAATGGTTGACACCTAAAAGTGATTGGGTTCATAATCAAGGGATAAAACCTCAAATAGAGATAAGTGAAGATGAGTTAAAAGGAAAAAGTTATGATCAAGTGGAGAAAATTTATTTAGAAAAGGCAGAGAAGGTTTTATTAAATTACTCTCATTACTTAAAGCAGTTTTATGAAGGTAATAATTAAAAATAGCGGCCAGATAAGAAATGTTAAACCGGGGTATGCTTTTAACTATCTTTTGCCTCGAGGTCTAGCAGTGATAGCCACTCCTTCTAACCTTAAGAAATGGGAAGAATTGAAGGAGCTGAAGAAAACCAAAGAGGAGAAGGAAGAGAAAGAGGCAAAAAAGACAGCAGAAAAGTTAAAGAAGGAGAAAGTAACTTTTGAACTAGAAGGAAATAAAGAAAGTGGTAAGCTATTTAAAGCCCTTACCGCTAAGGTCCTAGCGGAGAGGTTGCAGGTTGATAAAAAAAATATTAAACTAAAACAACCGATAAAAAAAGCTGGGGAGTATACAGTAGAGATAAAGGTAGGAAAAGAAAAAATTAAAATTGATTTTGAGGTAAAGATAAAATGAAAAAAATACTTTTATTTTTAGCTATAGTTCTAGTTATCAGTGCCTCGATAGCTGGGGGGGCTAGTCAAAAAGGGTTGATTAAAAGTTTAGAACAGAAGCTTCATCTCAGCTTTAATTGGTTAGGAAGTTCCCAACCTAAACAGAAGGGAATAGAAAATGAAAGAGTGGTATATCAGGAGTCAGTTATTACTGATGTAGTAGCTAAAACTACCCCTTCAGTAGTTACTGTTGGCATTAAAAAAACAACTCTCATTTTTGATCCCTTTGAAAATTTGTTTGATCCTTTTAATTTAACACCTCCTTCAGTCCAAAAGAAAAAAATTGAACAGAATATTGGTTCGGGCTTCATTGTCTCTAAGGATGGTTTGATTATCACCAACAAACATGTAGTTTCTGATACCCAAGCCAGTTACAAGGTGATTACTAACAATAACAAAGAATACAAGGTAGAGAAGATATATCGAGATCCTCTCTTTGATCTAGCTATCTTAAAGATTAATGCTACTAACCTTAAACCCTTAGAGTTAGGTAATTCAGATAAATTGAAGCTTGGTCAGATGGCTATTGCTATTGGAACAGCTCTGGGTCAGTTTAAGAACACAGTGACGGTAGGGGTGATTTCTGGTTTAGGTCGGGGGATCGTAGCTGGAGATGGTTTAGGGGAAGTGGCTGAAAAGCTAGATAATGTTATTCAGACTGACGCGGCCATTAACCCAGGTAATTCTGGTGGTCCTCTTCTAAATTCAGCTGGTCAAGTTATTGGAGTTAATGTAGCTATGGCTGCAGGGGCTCAAAATATTGGTTTTGCTATTCCTATTAATACTGTTAAAGAAGTATTAAAAACCTTCGAGACGACAGGCAAGTTTAACCGGCCTTATCTAGGGGTAAGATATAAAATGATTAGCCAGCGGTTGGCTATTCTTAATGAGGTACCGGAAGGGGCTTATGTAGTGGATGTTTTGGGGGATTCGCCAGCTGCCAAAGCAGGTATTGAGAAAGGAGATATTATTACTAAAGTTGATGGTCAAGCAGTGCGGGAGAAAAACGGTGGCTTGGTCCGAATAATCCAACACAAGAAGGTTGGTCAAGAAATAAAAGTAGAGCTGTGGCGGGATGGCAAAACTAAAACAGTGACAGTACACTTAGAGGCTAGTAAGAGTTAATTATTCTCTTCTTGATAATACTCGGGGGCGAACCTACGTCGTTCCTCTCCTTTCATATAAGGAATAAAAGGGCGAAAGTTGTCTAATTTTTGTTTATGAGTATTAAAAGCATAGAGAAGCTTGGTTAAGTAATTGTGTAGATCTTCAGCAAAGTCAATGTTGACGATCTTGAAATTTTTAATGTTGCCTGCTGAGGACCGGGCCACAAAGTAGCTGAGGCCAAGAAGAGGTTGGAGAAAACCTTTTTGGTAAGCTCCGCCATCGACGATTTTGTCTAAATTGAGTGAGAGGTGGTATTTATTCCAGGGGCTGGTATAGATAATTTTAGTCAAGCGGCGGTTAGTGACGATGAAAACTGACTTTTCCCACAAGGTAATGAACCACCAAATTGCTAAAAGAGAAAGGAGGAGAGTAATTGTTGTTGAGTAGAGAGTTATAGAGTGGAGGATTTCAGGAGGGATGAAGATAAGTGTTTGGATTATTTTTAAACTGAAGAGAAAAGAGAAAAAGAGGATAAAAGTGGCTAAAAAGACCAAGAAAAGGCGGATGAGAAGGATTTTTTCTGACTCACGAGTAACGAAAAGAATTTTTTCCTGACTGTGCTTGCCAGGGAAATCGAAGTCAGAGTAGGGGAATCTAAACTCTTTTATTCCTAGTAGTTTGGTTAACATATTTTCCTCTTTTTAGTGCCGCGGGCGGGAGTTGAACCCGCATGAGTTTCCTCACACGCACCTCAAGCGTGCGCGTCTACCAGTTCCGCCACCGCGGCTGATGATACCTCATTTTACAACACTGGGGGAAATTGGAACTCAGATCTTGGAACTCGGAGCTCGGAACTCAGTTTATGAGCTAATAGCAAAAATGTGTTGATTTTTTGCTTTGAATTGACCACAGTATAGGTAAGAATTAAGAGTTTTTAATCTTAACCAAGCTTAAATGGTTAAAATATAAG
>WFRL01000062.1 GCA_015486555.1 Candidatus Microgenomates bacterium
ATTAAAATTAAGATTTTAAAATTTGATTTGATTAAAAATTTCAAATTAAAAATTAAAAATTAAAAATTAATCCCTTAGTTCCTAGTTCCAGACAAACTGAGTTCTAAGCTCCAAGTTCTAAGTTCCAAGCTCCATCTTGTATAATTATTAAATGTTGAGATGTTATTAAGAAGTTCCTTTAAAAGGAGGAGTTCTATGAGTAGTTTACAACCGTTAGGGGAAAATATTGTGGCTCGACCAGTAGAAGCCAAAAGAGAAACTGCTTCGGGCATTGTTTTGCCTGATTCGGCTAAAGAAGGTTCTAAACAAGCAGAGGTTATAGCTGTAGGTAAGGAAGTGAAGGAGATTTCCCCAGGAGATGTGATTATTTATAAAGAGTTTGCCGCCCATCAAGTTAAGTTAGACGGCCAGGATTATCTAATTATTCCAGCAGCTGACGTTTTAGCAGTGGTAGTTGAGTCAGCTAAGTTGAGGAAGTAGGAGACCAAATGAAGTACCAAACGACAATTTTAGGTTCAGGTCCAGCTGGTTTAACGGCGGCTATTTATGCTTCCCGAGGCGGTTTGGAAACTGCCTTAATTGGTGGTCAAGAGAGAGGAGGGCAGTTGATGTTGACGACTGAGGTTGAGAATTTCCCCGGGTTTCCAGAGGGCATCTTAGGCCCCGATTTGATGGAACGGACCATTAAACAGGCAGCCAAGTTTGGAACTGAGATAATTGATGACCAAGTAGAAAGAATAGACAAAAAAGAAGATGGTTTTACTCTTCATTTAATTTCTGGCCAAATAGTAGAAGCAGCCTCAGTAGTAGTGGCCACTGGAGCTTCAGCTAAGTGGTTGGGAGTACCTGGCGAGAAGGAACTTAGAGGAAAAGGGGTTTCTGCTTGTGCGACCTGTGACGGGTTTTTCTTTAAAAACAAAGTAGTTACCGTTGTTGGTGGAGGTGATGTAGCTATGGAGGAGGCAAGTTATTTAACTAAGTTTGCTTCCAAAGTGCGCATTATTCATAGACGTGATGCTCTTCGAGCGGCAAAAGTGATGCAAGATCGAGTTTTTAATAATCCTAAAGTTGAGATGGTTTGGAATAGTGTAGTGGAGGCGGTTTTGGGAAAAGATAAGGTTGAGGGTTTGAGAGTGAAAAATGTTAAAACAGGAAAAGTAACTCAGTTGCCAACAGATGGACTCTTTGTAGCTATTGGCCACCAGCCAAATACTGCTTTTTTACAAGACTTGGTAGCGGTAGATGAAAAAGGCTATCTTATTACCAGCTGGCGCTTAGCTTTGGAAATAAACTGGTTAGAACAGGGCTTAAAAACATATCTTCCACTACAGCGAATTAAAGAATTGAAAAGAGAGTTTCGGTTTAAGTACCCTCACATTACCTCTGTTGAAGGCATCTGGGCGGCGGGGGATGTAGCTGATTACCGTTATCAACAAGCGGTTACTGCTGCTGGAGCTGGTTGTTCAGCAGCCTTGGAAGTAATGGAGTGGCTGAAGAAATAACCAATTATCAATGATCAATTTTCAAACAAACTCCAATTACCAATGATCAAATATAAAAACTCTGTTTCTCAGGTCATCCTGAACGAGCCGTCAGGCGAAGTGAAGGATCTAGCGAGCGGAGCGAGCGCAAGAATTAGCACTCAGGCTTGGGAGTACACCCATGCGCCTTCGGCTAGATTCTTCGTCGCTCTAGCTCCTCAGAATGACTCGAGAAAAGGTTCTTACTTTACGAACTTTAGAACTTTCTAACTTTGCAAACTAATTTCTGAGTTCTGAATTATTTTCCCAAGTAGAATTGTTATTGACAATATTGACAATGTTATTGTAAACTAAATTAGTACTTTCAGTTGAAAGGGCAGGCTGAAAGGAACTCCCAGCTCGATTTAGAGCTGGGTTTTTTATCCCTCCTTTTCTATTATCTTAAACTCTCCACTTAGATGACCACTAGGATTGAAGGAAAGATTAAATAAATAATGTCCTGCTTCGATTACACATTGATGTTCATCCTCATTGTAATCAATCTTCTTGTGAGGGTGGGATAAGATTTTATTTAGAACCAATCTCCACCGCGGCATAGGTAATAGTCCCATCTTAATAAAGATGGCTTTTATCTCCTCTAAGTAGTGATTATCTTTATTTAGCTGGTAGAATTCGTAGTTATCCACCTTACGCTTCTTTAGAAGATTAAGTTTGACTAATCTTTTGAGAGATTGATTGACGCTGTTGGGGTATTTATGGGTAAGGTGAACTATCTGATTAGGGTAGAACTGAGCTTTAGGGTGACGGAGGAAAAGGACAAGGATTTTATCTGTTGTTATTGAGAATAATGCCTCCATGGTTGTTAATTATAAAAGAGATTGCTTAATTTTACAAATTTATTAGCGGTAGGGCATGCTGGGCTTGGCTAGAACTAAACCAACGGAAAGCCGGCGGTGATCTGAATCAATTGATTCAATGTAGCATTGGACCTTTTCTCCTTCTCTTAGGACCACGTCGGTGGGAATTTTAGAAATGTGGAGAAGAGCATCGACTCCTGGCTTAATGTTGATAAAAGCCCCAAAAGGTTCTACCTTTTTTACTTTTCCAGAAACGATTGAGTTAATAGGGTATTCTTTCTCTAAATTTTTCCATGGATCCTGGCTTAGCCTCTTAAGAGATATTTGAAGTTTACCGGTATTTTTATCGACGCTAATTATTTTTACCTTAACGTCCTGGCCAACTTTAACATAATCTTCAATTCTGTCTACTTTTTCCCAAGCAATCTCGGAAATGTGAACCAGTCCATCAAGATAAACACTATCTTCATCGGTTTTTCCCTTCTTAACCTTTACTTTAACAAAAGCCCCAAAGGGGACGATGCCGGTTATTACTCCTGAGTATACCTTCTTAAGGTCTAGTTTATCTAAAATTTCTTTCTTTTTCTCTTCAAGAGGGGCTTCAGTGACTAACTTTTCGGAAAGAACTAACCTGTTAAGCTCTGGTTTAACCTCAATGACTTTTACTTGTAGTTTTTTACCAATTAATTTTTGGTAATGGCCAGCCCATTTAGCTGAGAATTGACTAGCAGGTATAAAACCTTGTAGATCAAGAGCGTTTACTAAAAGCCCTCCTTTAACTAGTTCTTGACCGGTAACTTCGAAGCTCTTGCCAGTTTCAAAATATTCCTCCATTTTTTGCCACTTATGTTCGATAATGGCTCGGCGAATGGATAAGAGTAACTGACCTTTTTCGTCTTCTTCCCTCACTACATAGGCTTGGATATGGTCTCCTACCTGGAGGTTTTTAATGAAATCCTGAGATAATTTAATTTCCTTTTCCGGAATAACACCCTCTGTTTTTGTTCCGATATCCACTAAGATAATCTTCTTAGTAATTAAGGTTATTGTTCCTTCTACTTTGTCTCCCTTCTTAAAGACACGGAGGCTATCTTCACCTACTTGGGAAAGTAGCTCGTCCATTGAACGAGGTTCTTTTTTTACTCTCGAACTGGGTTTTTTGATCATAAATGATTTTTGCCTCCTTTCCTTAACAATGTTTGGATTATAACTTATCTTTCTTTCTTTGGCAACAGCTTTGACAAAAGCTGTTTTTATGCTAATCTAGAAATATGCAAAAAAACAAAAAGGTTGCAGCTTTTGTTTTTAATGGGGTAGACGTTATTTTAATTCTCCTTTTTATTATCTTCCTTTTGGGTGGTTTTTATTTTTACCATCAAGAACGAGTTCTAGAAGGCAGTTCTCCTACTCCTAAAGTAATCAAAAAAGTGGTAGCTCGCAATCCAAGGTTTGAAGACTGTCTTAGTTCAGGAAAGTATAAAGAAAAGGTAAATAATTTTTCTCAGCAAGCTCAAACAGCGGGAGTTGTATCCACTCCCACCTCAGTTGTCTATGATTTGAAAACAGGAAGAAAATTTGTCGAAGTTGGGGCTCAATCCTATGCTAAAGTGAAAGCCGATTTAGAAAAGTTTATCCAAGGCAAATCAATTTCTTTACCTAAAGGAGAGAAAATGAATCTTTCTAAAATAGTTAAGCCTGACCCGTCTAAGGACCACTGGTATGGGAGTAAGAATGCCCGTTATGTAATAATTGAGTACTCTGATTTTGAGTGTCCTTTTTGTCGCCGTTTTCACTCTGTGCCTAAAAAGTTGTTGAAAGACTTTGGGGATAAGCTTGCTTGGGTTTATCGACATGTTCCCTTAAACTCAATTCACCCTAATTCTCAAATGGAAGCCGAGGCTTCTGAATGTGCTACTGAAATAGGGGGAAACCAAGGTTTCTGGAAATATGCTAATAAGCTGTTTGAAGAGACGAAGTCAAACGGTCGATCCTTCTCTAAAGAAGACTTAATTGAGATGGCCAACAAGTTGGGATTAAAGTAGTCAGACTAATCTTAGGAAGATATAATCTCGTTTGTTTTTTGTAAGTGAATAGTTAATAACTAATCCATAAGTGTTAGTGAGAGGTTGGTTTTTATTTTCTTTTAACTGAGCTAAATATTTTTCTCCCCATTCAACAAGGATTAAATTATTGTTTTTGAAGTACCTTTCTGAATGGAGTCCGCTTATTTCTTTTGCGCTCCCCAGCCGCCAGAGATCCAAATGAATTACTTTTCTTGTGGGAGTTTGATATTCGTTGATGAGGGTAAAAGAGGGAGAAGTTATTTCTCCCCCATATCCGAGTTGACGGAGAAAGTTCCTAATAAAAGTAGTTTTTCCTGCCCCTAAGGGACCGAATAAGAGAACGAGGGTAGGGTATTTTTCTTCTCTTTGATTGGAAAAAGCATAGAAACGGCGGCTGATTAAAGGAAGATTTGCTTTAGGTTGGTTGGGAAAAGAAGAAAGAGCTAAAGGAACAATAGCCTGGTAGTTTGATCTTAAGATTTTAGAGGGAGTGGTAGTAGTTAAAACTACTGAGGGAGGGTGGCGTTCTAGACCCCCCGCATCGATTATTAAGTCAATTTTTGCTTGTTCTTCTTTACTGAATTGGGCTAGAATCTCTGCTAAAGAGTAGGTTGGTGGTAGGCCAGGGCGGTTAGCTGAGGTAGAGGTAAGAGGTTTTTTAAAAAGGGATAGAAGTTGACTAATGAAGAAAGAGTTAATTATTCGCCAGCCAAGAGTATTATTTTGGTAGATTCTTTTATCGAGTTGGCGGCTGGAAGGAGAAGGGAGGAGTGGACTGACTAGAGTGTAGGGACCAGGCAGGAAGTACTCTAACATAAACTGACTGAACCGGTTAAGAGTAATGTAATCCCTAACTGATGCTAGATCTAGGAGGAGGGAAATAGATTTTCGCCGCCCCTTTTTCAAGGCAAAAAGCTTGTCAACAGCTTTTGGATTAGTCGGGTCCACCCCAATGCCATAACAAGTATCACTAGGGTAGATGATTAGACCTCCTCGAACTAAGGCTTCCCTTGCCTCTTGGATAACTGTTTCTAGATTATTTTCTTCCAACTTAATTACTCTCATGTTTTTAATTATAATTGGAACTTGGTTGTCGGAACTTGGAACTCGGAACTCAGTAATTGGAACTAGGAACTAGGAATTAGGTAAAATGACCAATTTTCAATGACCGAGCTAATAGCAAAAATGTGTTGATTTTTTGCTTTGAATTGACCACAGTATAGGTAAGAATTAAG
>WFRL01000063.1 GCA_015486555.1 Candidatus Microgenomates bacterium
TTCCAGAATTTCTCTTGAGGGTAAATTATCTACCCTCCAACCACACTGTTCAGAAACAAAACACAATTCTTCCCATGTTAAGCCACCACCTACAATTCTTATTTTATGAAGATGCAACTTAGAACGAATAATACTGTAGTTAGAGGGATCATAACCCAAACGCCTTAAAGACTTCTCAACTTTATCTTTGACTATACCTATATCTTGATCTCTCATCCTTTTACATACATTCCTTTGAATATCAGGACACACCTGTTCACACGTTGACCATTCATCCATCCAGTGTGCTTTCCTATTTGGCGTCGGCTGCTTATAGAAAGCGGTTCCTATATAAGCTAAAGCACAAGCAGTATGCTTATAAATCGGAGCTGTTAATTGTTGTTGCCGGGCTACTTCTTGAATCGCTTGGAATATTCTTTCCTCTGCCACCTTAACAATTCTAAAATCATGATTTTTATAGCTCTCATCCAGTTCATACCCTACTTCGCGGAAAGCCCTAACAATATCAGGGTGAACATACAAACCACCTACAGCAATAGAGGATGATAAGGGCCCCATTTCTTCTAAGATCCGATTAAGATTCTTATCATTTATTCCCTTAATAACCGGCCTTAAAGACCACAATATTGGTATGTCATATTTATGAGCTAATTCCGCCGTCCTAAAACGACCTTTGGTTCCTCCCGGTTCCACAATGTCCGGTAAACCAGCATAAGAAATAACCATAATTGGCTTACCTCCGGCTCGCTGTAATCGCGAAATTTCTTTTATCCATTTTTTTCCTAAACCAATCTTGGTGTAAAACGCCAATAGTCCTTGATGACTGTTTTCCACTAACCCTTTAGCAACCTTAAGTGTCCTAGTAGGATCTAGCCCTGTATCATTAAAATTCTCAAAAAGGATAGAAGTATTAGGTGTATAAAAGGTGTATCTTTTTAAAGCATCCAAAATTTCTTCTGGTTCTTTTACTAATACAGGTCCTCTTCTTGTGGACAGCCGAGTATTAATGGATAACCCCGGTTCAACTCCGGGATATAACCAAGGACCATATCTCTCCCCTTCAGGAGAACGGTTAAAAAAATCTTGATTACAATAAATACAACCCATAGGGCAACCTGGTCCAGGCTCATTAAGAGGAAAACGAGGGTTCACCCTATGCCATCCTTCAGAAGGACTAATAAAAGGATCATTTTTATCTCTTAACCGTTCTAAACTCATAGCATATTATAACACTAACTATAGGAACAAATTCCTCCTACTAAACCTCTTATGCTTTACATAATCTTAAAAGGACTGAATTGATAACAAGTTTATTTATTACTCTCACCAAACCATTCTGAGGAGCTGAAGAAGTGAAGGCCCCCCTTCGGTAGGGGCAGGTAATATTCAAATTCCAACAACCAAATAAAACCTTTTTTAGGAAGTCATCGCGAGGAGCTGTTTTCACCTCCCCCATGTCATCCTGAGGAGCCAGAGCGACGAAGGATCTAGCGTCAGCGCAAAGTCTTAGCTCTCAAACTTAAGTAGACAACCGTGCGCCTTCGGCTAGATTCTTCCCCTCCGCCTCGGAGGGTCAGAATGACCCGAGAGGGGGTTGTACTTTCCTCGTCTGCGTCATCTCGACAAGTCGGGATGACTTTCTAAAAAGGTTTTGGATTTTGAGAATTTGAATTTGTTTAGGATTTAGGGTTTAGAATTCAGTGCTTTCTTAAACCTAGCTCCTAGATCCTAGTTCCTAGTTCCAATAACCGAGTTCTAAGTTCTAATAACTTTCAATTAGGGCTTATACTTGAGTATGGTTCAAAATCAGACTGAAGTTCAACAATCCCTTACTCCAGAAGAAGGACCATATCACTTCCTGCGAAATAGTTTCCAACCTGTAGTCCCAAAACTTTTTGACAACCCTGAGACCATCACTGTTATGGAAGTCCACACGGCCATTCAAAAGTTTCTTAAAAGAGTGAAAAAAAATGGTTTAAACACACTCCCTCCAAATGAAAAAGAGCAACTCTTTAGTGAGTTCAACCAACTCCTTGAAGTCACAAATCTTCCCACTCTCATAGACAACTTTAAAGATGTCTACTGCCAATACGATCCAGCCACCTGCCAACGAATGTCCAGCTCCAACCCCCAACACTCTCTCATCTAATACCCCAATGTTTCTATTGATTCAATACTCTTACAGTTAACTCTTATCCTACTTTGCCAACATAATACCTCATTAGGGGTTTTGCTACTGGAAGAAGAAAAAAACCTTTTTGCAAGTTTCTTCTAATTCCTCTCTTCTCTTCCGGTCATTTCCTCTATTTCCCTTCTGATCTCTTCCTTTAGGGGCTTAATCCAAGGAAGTAAGTCCTTCAACATGAGGTTCCACAAGACCGAGGACGCAAGTATTGCCACATCAGAGTTATTAATTTCTCCTGTTACTTTCCGTTTTGCTAAAACAGCAAGAAACACTACCACACTTAGGCAAGTTATTGACTCTCTTAGGCCGCTTTCTACAGGGTAGGGTGATAAACTTTCTTTCATCCCTTTAATTATACCGCTATAGCAATACCAACTGTTTTGGTCCATCGTCCATTAAAAGAGTAGAAAAAGAGACAAGGGCATCATCAAGAAACTTATGATGTTTTAAGTCAAGAACTGGAGTAACAAACGGAGACGAATTTTCTATTTTCTATATATAAGATATAATTTCTCTAGAATGTTCAAGGAGGTTTGGTCAAGGGAGATACCAAGGTCATTTCCTTTCAAAGATTTTTATCGAGAGTTCCTGTACCATCTTGACCCACTTGGGTTTGAGTTGGAAGATATTCAAGGTAATGTTTTAGTTATTGGATCAGGACCTGCATGCCCTAAGAGAACCTTAATAGCCACACCAACCTCTGAGTTTCAAGAACTAAGGCCGAAGATAACCTCGGTATTTTTCTGCGATCCAGAGTTGCCCTTGAACTTTGATACCCTTTTTACTCACCCTGTTATCAACACTGCGATGCTGGACAGGATACCTCAACCATCAACCAAAACTATCTACTATGAACTAAATACCAGTTACTATTTTCTTGAAAGGGTGCCCCCTGATTTTTTTGACACTATTTTAATGTTTCGAGCTGTAGACACAGGCCAACAAATCACAGAAATGAATCTAATTGGACAACTCGCCCCACATCTAAAGCCCAATGGTTTATTCATTTGTAGTGGAGGCAGATTCCCAGAACAACCTCAAACCGACCTATTTCTGCCTCTTTCCATTATCAAGCTAGTCAGACTATCAAACTACAGTGATGGTTATCTATTTGCCAATAACATGGGGGCTATCCTAAAACGGCCACCCAAAACGAGCAACTTTCCTTTCTTCAAGTCATTCTGACCCCCCTTCGGTGGGGGGAAGAATCTAGCGAAGCGCAAAGTCTTAGCACCCAGGCTTGGGTTCATTTTCCTGCGCTCACTAGCCGCTCGCTAGATCCTTCGTCGCCCAGCTCCTCAGGATGACGGGGGTGGGAGACTCCTCAGGATGACGTGGAGGGGTATCTCTCGACTCTGTCCGGGGCAACTTGTATTTACAACTCTAGAACTTTTTTAGTTTAGCCCTAAGTTTTATGTAGATATCTATTTTCAATATGATTTTGACTAGGTAAGACCTACAATCAATTAGTTTTCTCACCTGTGTATAATGAAGTTATGGACGAGAGGAGAAAAAGTTTGGCTATTCGTGTGGGAGGAAAAGCGGGGCAGGGGGTTAAAAGCGTTGGCAAGCTCATCCAAAAATATCTCCAGGAACTAGGCTTTTATACCTTCGGTTATTTAGGATACCCTTCTCTCATACGCGGAGGCTATAACTTCTATCAAATTGATTTTTCTCTTTACCCCCTTCAGGCTTCCAAAAAAGAGGCTGAGATTTATATCCCCTTAAGTTCGGACGCCCTTGAAAAAGCAGCTCCTTTTCTTACCCCTCAAACAACAATCCTCTTAGATCCAAAGCTATCTCCCCCTCCTTCAAGCCAACAACCACTAATTAATCTCAATCTTAGGCCGCTCCTCAAGGAAAATAATATTCCACCAATTATGATAAATACCGCACTTGTCGGCAGCCTGGCTAAAGCTTTAAATTATCCACTGAGCCCATTAGAAGCAACCATTAAAAAGGTTTACCAAGAAAAACCAGCTTTAGTAATAAAAGATAACATCAAGGCAGCCCAGCTTGGATACTCCCTTGACCTCCAGTGGAGGGAAAAGGCAATTCTTCCGCCGGCCAAAAAGAAGGTCGATCTCCTCACTATGAGCGGCAACGAAGCTATTGCCCTTGGTTTCATTGCTGGAGGAGGAAAATTCTACACCGCTTACCCAATGACTCCTTCCACCAACATCCTCCATTACTTGACTAAAGTAGCTGATAAAAAGAAAATCATCGTCCGCCAAGCCTCAACTGAGATCGAGGCCATCGGTTCAGCTTTAGGAGCCAGTTACGCTGGAGCTCGAAGTATGGTTGCTACCTCTGGAGGCGGGGTAGATTTGATGTCTGAGTTTATCAGCCTAGCTGGAATTGCTGAGGTTCCTCTCGTCTTGGTGGATGCTCAACGGACGGGACCAGGAACTGGTTTACCTACTTGGCAAGAACAAGGAGACTTGAATCTGGCCCGCCATGCTGGTCACGGTGAGTTCCCTCGTCTGGTTATTGCTCCGGGTGATCCGGAAGAGGCTTATCTCCTCACCCAAGAAGCCCTTAATTTTGCCGAAAGATACCAAACGCCAGTCATCCTTCTCAGTGATAAATACCTCAGCGAAAGTGTCTATAGCTGCCGAAGAGAATTTTTCCTCAATAATCAGATAGAGATTAAAAGAGGAAAGATAGTTAGCCAAATAAAAGA
>WFRL01000064.1 GCA_015486555.1 Candidatus Microgenomates bacterium
AGGCGCATGGGGGTAAACCCAAGCTTGGATGCCGATGACGTTGCGCTTCGCTAGATTCTTCACATTCGTTCAGAATGACGCAGGAGATAAGGTTTTGATCATTGATAATTGGAGTTTACTTTGAAAATTGGTCATTGAAAATTGGTCATTTTACCTAGCTCCTAGTTCCTAGCTCCAGACAAACTGAGTTCCAAGCTCCAAGTTCCAAATTCTAATATATAATGAATTTAATGGAAAAGAAAACTTTATTGATAACCGCTCTGATAGGGATTACAGTTCTGATTATTAGTGGACCAATTATTTGGTCAACTTACTTTCTAAAGGAAGATAAAATGCCATTCCTTATAGCTTCTCCCACTCCTTCATCTAATCAGAGAAATCATTATAAATCACTTCTTTCCCAAGGTGAGAAACTTTATCATCAAGCCTTAAACCTTTACCAACAGGGAGGTAAGACTGAAAACATCCTTTTTCTTCTTAATCAGGCTATTGATAAGTACCATCAAGCTATCAGACTTCAGCCAAATGAGGCTCAAGCTTATTACCGCGTCGGCCAACTTTACGATTCGGTTAAGGAGTTCTATCCTCAAGCTGGAAATCAGGCTGAGGTGGCCTACCATTTGGCTTACTTAAAGGAAAAGACAAACTCTGCTTACCTCAACAGTTTAGCCTATTTTCTCTGGAGGGAACATAAATTCTTGGAGGCTAAAACTTATCTGGAAAACGGTTTGAAAAATAATCCTAATAATACCGACGCCGCTTTATTGCTGGCTAAAACCTATGCCCAACTAGGTGAAGTTGATCAAGCTATTACTACCTTGATCTCGGCCAAGTCGGAAGTTACACCTTCTGATTCTTTGCTCCTGAGTGAGATTAATAAACAACTGACCCTCTTTCAAAAACTCCAACAAGCGCGGCAGTTAGTAGCAGCTAAGACAAAAAAGAGCAAATTTTCTTCCCCATTACCTTCTTTAACACCTAGTTTTCCTCCTTCTGCAAGTAAGGAGGAAATGGACTTTTCTCACCTGCCTCTAAAAGAAGCAATGCGGCGAAATTCTTTTATTATTGCTGAACCTAAATTAGAAACTAAAACCATCCTTCACGAAGAGGAAAGTAATGCCCTAGTTGGTAAAGTAACCTTTCCTAAAGGTAAAGATAGGATAACCGTCTTGAACCAACAGGTTGCCCTTAACTCAAAAATAATCACTGTTACCGAAGATAAAACAAACCAGACAATCTTTGTCCAGAGCAAAAAAAGAGGTTCTTTTACCTTAGCTAGTCCCACTCCCCTTGATAAGGATATAGTTGTTAGTTATTGGATAGTTGAGTAATTCCCCCTCCCCGGGTCATTCTGAGCCCCGCGAAGAATCTAGCCGAAGGCGCATGGGGGTAAACCCAAGCTTGGATGCCGATGACGTTGCGCTTCGCTAGATTCTTCACATTCGTTCAGAATGACGCAGGAGATAAGGTTTTGATCATTGAAAATTGGTCATTTTACCTAGTTCCAAGCTCCAAGCTCCGAGTTCTGATTACTAAACTTGACAAACCAGGTGCACAGGTTTTATTCTAAGATATTATGGATGGCAGAGAGATAACCAAAAAGAACTTCCTTTTATTTGTTTTACCTTTAATTCTCTTTTTCTTTTTTTACCCCCTGATTTTTATCCCTGGTTTAGTTGATGGTTATTTCCTTCCTAAATTACTTTGGCTTTTTCTAGAAGCTCTTTCTGTTCTAGGTTTGTGGCTATGGGTTAATAGCCAGGAGAGATCCTTTCGCCTAAGTCTTAACCCCTTTTTAGGCATCTATTTCCTCTGGTTAGTTGTAGTTGGTTTATCAACATTTTTAGCTAGCCCCAATTACCATACCTCCCTTTTGTTTGGTCTTACTCCTTGGTTTTTAGTCTTTGTTCTTTTCGTAGCCTTTACCTCTCTTTATAGGCGAGAAGTAATCAAGTGGGGGTTAATTAGTCTTATTGCCTCAGCCTCATTGTTGGCTCTAATTGCTATTTATCAGTACTTTGGGGTTATCTCGATGGTTATCCATTGGGCTCCACTTAGCTCTAAATTATGGACACCAATTGGCAGTCCTCTGGATTTAACAATTTATTTGGCGATCGGTTTTGTGGTTAGCTTTTTCTTAGCAGGAGCGGAGAAACGGCAGTTGGTGAAAGTTTTGTACCTACTGACCGCTGGCTTGACCTTGGTTAGTTTTGTCTTGACTCTAAATCTTTTTATTAGTAACCCCAAATACAAGCTTAACCTCTTACCCTGGAAGACGGGGTGGAGTATTGCCCTAGAGACGGTAAAGAATAAACCTCTTCTGGGGGTGGGGCCGCAGATGTTTATAGTAGCCTTTGAACGCTACCGTGATGTGGGTTATAACTTAACTCCCCTTTGGAATCAGCAATTCACTGTTTCTCGTAATACTCCCCTCCAACTAGTGACAGAAACTGGTTTCCTTGGACTTTTCTTCTGGCTCTGGTTTTGGTTGGTGGTCCTTAAACTTCTCCGTCGTTCTTGGCCTTTAACAACTACCTCCGCTGAAGGACGGGTACTAAGTGTCAGTTTGGCCTTACTTTTTGTTTATCAATTGTTTTTTGTTGCCTCCACTTTTGTTTGGTTGTTGACTGTTGTTTTTTTAGCCCTTTATCTTGTTTGGTTAGGGGAGGATGAAAAAGCCTCCGGTTTTAAGAAATTAGTCATCTCGCTTGAAGCCGCAAGTAGTGAAGCGACGGGAGCTAACCAAATTCGAACCTATAAATCAGGGGGGGTTGTTAATCTAATTGTTTTGCTTTTATTTTTAAGTGGTATTGGCTACTCCGGTTGGTATGCCGTTCGCTACGCTCGGGCTGAATATGAGTATCGGCAAGCTCTCCAGGCAGGTCAGCAAAAGAAAGTGCAGGATTTAGTTACCCACTTGACTCGAGCGATAAATAGTTACCCCTGGATGGGGCGCTACCATCTTCAGCTGGCCCAGCTACATCTTAATATTATCCAGAATATTCTCAGTAAGAAGCCTAAGGATATCACTGATAATGATAGAAAGCAATTGCAAACTTCAGTCCAGGTAGCCTTAAATAGGGTAAAAGTAGTTGCTGCCCAGGTTAACCCTCAGGATGCAAATAATTGGGTTAGTTTGGCTAGTGTTTATCGGCGGATTGTAGGAGTAGCTAAGGGAGCTGGACAGTGGGAGCTAGCTAGTTATCGTCAGGCAGTTGCTTTAGATCCAGTTAATCCTATTTTGAGGACAACCTTAGCTGGATTGTTATATAGCCTTAATGATCTGGATGGAGCTATTGAACAAGCTAAGCTAGCTATCCAATCCAAGCCGGATTATGCTAATGCTTGGTACAACCTAGGCTTTGCTTATCAGAAAAAGAAAGAGTATCAAAGAGCTTTGACAGCTATGAATAATGTTTTAGCCTACTTGCCAGCTAATGCTCCGGATAGGGATAAGGTGGAGAAAATAGTTAAAGATTTGAAGAAAAAGGTTAAAGAAGAAACCAAAAAGGCAGCAGCCCAACAAAAAGCTAAACAGCTAACTCCCAAAGGGACTCCTACTCCTACCCCGACACCATCTCCAACACCTACTCCAATCCTCAAGGGGCCGCAACCCCTTCCCACTCCGACAATTTCTCCAGTAGCTATCCCCAGTGGAACCCTTAAACCACCGGTGAAGTAATTCGGAGCTAGGAACAGAATCACACTCCGGGAGTGTGATGATCTCAGAACTTGGAACTTGGAGCTTAGAACTCAGAGTTCGGAACTAAGAACTAGGAGCTAGGAACTAGGTAAAAAATAATCAATTATCAATGATCAATTTTCAAACCCCGAAAGAAATTGCTGAAGCAATTTCAACGGGGCAGGCAAACTCTAATGATCAATGTTCAAAACCTCCTCCTCAGGATGACTCGCCATTAAAAATTTCAAACCTGCCTGCCGGCAGGCAGGTTAAAAATTAAAAATTAATGTGGGGTGTTATCATATAGTTATGAAAGTGGTTCTGGATACTAGTTTTTTTACCAACCCTGATTCCTACAAATATTGGGGGCAAGGTGTAAGTGAGGCTATTGTTAATTTTGTTGACTTAGCTAATCAACAAAAAGAAGATGCCTTTTACCTAACTCCCTCAGCTCTAGAGGAACTAAAGTCATTTTTCGATGATCAATCTCATCCAGTTCTTTCTCTCCTTGAGGCCAGTGTTTCAGTCCGCTCTCCTTTTATTGAGAAAATTACCATTCCAGCTAGTTTTTTTTATCAACTAGTTTTAGAAATCCGCCAGCGGTCCTACAAAGGCCTGCGTTTAGCCGAGGCCATTCTCCGCCAGCAGCCAGAAGATATTGACTCAGCCATCCGCCGCCTGCGAAAACAATACCGCACCGCCTTAAGAGGTGGTTTTTTGGACAGCCAGACTGACCTGGACCTTCTCTTTTTGGCTTACCAGCTCCCAGCAAGTTTGGTGACTGCTGATGAGGGGCTGAAGAGTTGGGCTAAGAAGTTTGGAATTCCTCAGTTGTCCTCGGCAGGTTTGAAGAAGCGTTTGGAAAAGAAATGAAGATTCTGGCTATCGAGACTTCCTGTGATGAGACTGCCGCTGCTGTAGTTGAAGATACCGCTGTTTTGAGCAATGTTATTGCCAGCCAGATTGAGTGGCATCGCCCCTACGGGGGAGTGGTACCGGATATCGCCCGCCGCCAGCACCGCCGCCTGCTTCCCTCAGTTGTTGAACGAGCCTTAAAGGAAGCTGGACTAAGTTCTCCAACTGAAGTTGGGGCAGTTGCGGTTACTCAAGGGCCAGGTTTGGCGATTGCTTTAGAGGTAGGTATTCAAACAGCTAAAGAGCTGGCTAAAGAGCATTCTAAGCCCTTAATTGGGGTCAATCATATGGAGGGGCATCTGCTTTCTTTTTTAGCCCATTCTCCTAATGAAGTTCCTCCTTTCTCTCTTGATGAGGTAACTCCTTTTCTCAGTTTTCTCATTTCTGGTGGCCATACCCAGTTGGTCTTGGTTCAAGGGGTAGGGGAGTATGAGGTTATTGGTCGAACGATTGATGATGCCCTTGGTGAAGCTTTTGATAAGGTTGCCAGGATGCTGGCTTTAGCCTATCCAGGTGGACCTGAGATAGAAAAGTTAAGCTATCAAGGACAAGCTATCTATTCCTTACCTGTGCCTTTGAAAAGAAAAAGCAATCTTGACTTTAGTTTTGCTGGTTTGAAGACAGCTGTTCTTTACCTCATTGCTCAGCATTATCCCCAGTACTCTTTAAGAGAAATTTCAGCTGGTCAAGCTAAACTGCCAACTAAGTTTGTAGCTAATTTAGCCGCCTCTTTCCAGCAAACAGTAGAAGAGGTTGTTAAGTTTAAGTTAAGCCAAGCTTTAGTTAAGTATTCTCAGCTAAAGGGGGTTAGTTTGGGAGGTGGAGTGGCGAACAATCGCCGAATTCGCCAGTTGGTTGGCCGCTTAGCCCAAGAGCGGCAGTTGCCTCTTTTGCTCCCCAGCGATCGGCGGCTCTACGCCGACAATGCGGCCATGATCGGAGTAGCTGCTTACTACAACTACCAGCAGGGAAAGATAATTACCGATTTTTCCTCCTTCGACCGAAAACCGAACCTGGAACTAGGAACTCAGTAAAAATAACCAATTTTCAATGATCAATTTTCAAATAAATTCCAAATATCAATTATTCAAACATTAATCTTTTTTATTCTTTTTTTTGATCATTGGTCATTGTGGTTTGTTTGGATTACTTGGAATTTGGTACTTGGTATTTAACATTGGGTCATTCTGAGCCCCGCGAAGAATCTAGCCGAAGGCGCATGGGGGTAAACCCAAGCTTGGATGCCGATGACGTTGCGCTTCGCTAGATTCTTCACATTCGTTCAGAATG
>WFRL01000065.1 GCA_015486555.1 Candidatus Microgenomates bacterium
AGTACTATATTATCACTGCCCTCAAGTTTAACCCGAAACATTGCGTTTGGCAATGCTTCAGCGACAGTGCCTTTTTTAATAATTTTAGTCATAATAATAAAAGAACTTGGCTATTTTATCAAAGGTTACTGAGAAAAACAAGTCCCTTACTGTAAACATGTTCGTTCCAAACTCTCTGCAGTAATAATTAAAAAACCATCTTCAACTACCGCCACCGTTTCTTCATACATACCCCCTAACTTTCCGTCAGCGGTCTCCAGAGTCCAACCATCAGCCGCTTCCTTCATTTCTACTTCCCCTTGAGCGTAGATAACCTCGATAGCTACCGTTTGTCCTACTCTCAAATGAGGATATTTAATTCCTGGTTGGACATATTGAAGAATCATCGGCTCTTCATGAAGATGATGACCAATACCATGTCCACCTAACTCTGGAACAATTTTATATCCTGCAGCAAAAATCTGATTCTGGATACTCCGAGAAATCTCTTTGAGAGAAACATTAGGCTTTACTTTTTGAAGAGTAGCTCGAAGAGCTTTAATTCCTGCTCGAAGAAAAGGATGATTATAATCCGGACCATTCTCAGTTAACCTAAAAGTAGCGGCTTTGTCGGTATGATAATTCTCATAAAGAACTCCAGCATCTAAAGTAATGAAGTCGCCTAATTTAATAAACACATCCTCATGAGGGATGCCATGAACCAAACCAGAATTAACATTAATACAACTTCCCCAAGAATAACTCTCAACTGTTTTAAAACCTGGATAACCTCCGGCTTGCTGAATTTTTGACTCAATCATCTGATTCAGCTGAGCTAAACTCATTCCCGGTTCAGCCTTGCTAGCAGCATAGCGCATCGCCTCATCTAAAATCTTACCGGCTATTTTCATTATTTCGATTTTCCTATCCATACTCCCTTCTTTTTTAATTGAGTAACTATATCCTTATAGACTTCCTTGATTGGCGGCCGGGCATCAATCTCGATGATTGGCACCTGGGACTCAAAAGAGGACAACACCTCTTCAATATGAGCCTGGTAGACATCTTGGTAACGCTTTCTAAAAGCTTGATAATTATCGTCGGCTCTCTTCTCTAACTTAGCTCGCTTGAGTACTCGGTTCCAGCAAGTTCGGAGGTCAGCTAAAAGATGAATCACTGCCCCTACTTTAAGATTATGTTTAGCTGCGAACTTTTGCCAACTTTCCACCTGAGTTTTATCCCGAAGAAAATTATCAATAATCACCCCAGTCGGAGCATACTTAAGCAGATCCGGGCCAATAACCTCCATAAGAACATCACCGGGTACATTAATTCCGTTATCGACCAAAGATTGAATTAGTTTACCTAACTGAGTTCCATCTTGGTGTTTCCGCCGCAAGTAGGCCCCAACCTCAATGATCTTGGCCCCAGTCTCAGCAGCTAAAAGACGGCTTTGAGTTCCTTTACCCGCACCGGGAGGACCTAATAAAACCCAAATCATCTCACTAGACCCCGCTTAGTTAAACTTTCCCAAATATCTTGAGTAATCTCCTCAATTGCTTTAGTTCCATCGATAGGGATTAAAACCCCTAAACGGCGATAAAAATCCAGAACTTTCTTTTCACCCTGGTGATAGATAGCCAGGCGACTCTTTATCTTTTCTAGTGAATCATGAAGACTACCATCCGGCGATCGTCGACCTCTCCTTAACAACCTCTTAATAGCTACCTCATCAGGCACTTGAAGGTAGATAACTCCATCTAGGTTTTGGCCATATTTTTCTAATTTATCTTGGAGAAACTCAGCTTGGTCTAAGTTTCGAGGAAAACCGTCAATAACCCAACCATTTTCTAAATCCTTAGATTTTAACCGCCGCTTCCAAAGGACAAACATCTCACTGTCTGGAACATAATGGCCTAACTCCAGGGCTTCCCGACAAATATCCCCCATCATCCCTTTATCTTCAGCTGCTGCCCAACGGACAATATCTCCTGAGGCCACATAGGGTAAATCTAACTTAGCTGCCAAAATTTTTCCCTGGGTACTTTTACCTGATCCTTCTGGACCAAAAAGTACTAGACGCATCTTTACCTCCTTTTTACCTAAAAGTAGCTAGGTTAACTTTATAAATAATTATCATAATGTTGCATAATTAGCTCGGCTTCTAGTTTTTTAACTATCTCCAAGATAACTGAAACAACGATTAAAATCCCTGTTCCTCCAATGGCTAGATTTTGGACTCCGGTCAGGTTTTGACTAATAGCTGGCAAAATAGCTACAATCCCTAAAAAGATAGCTCCAACAAAAGTCACTCTATAGAGAATATAACTAATATAATCAACAGTTTCTTCTCCTGGCCGGATTCCTGGAATAAAACCACCACTCTTTTTAAGCTCTTCAGCTACTTTATGAGGATCAAAGGTAACCATAGTATAGAAAAAGGTAAAGATAACTACTAGGAAAAAATAGGTCAAGTAGTAAGTTGTAGTTCCTGGTTGAAAAGCTAGAAGAAAATCAGTCAATCGCTCCTGCCAAAAGGAGGGAAGACGAAAGTAGTTAATTATCTGATACAAAAGGGAGGGAAGCAAGACCACTGAGATAGCAAAAATTATAGGAATTACCCCAGCGTTATTCAATTTTACCGGTAGATAACTCTCCTGAGTTAAACTCATTTTATGGCTGGTTTCCTGGCGGGCATACTTCAATCTTACCTTGCGGTAAGCCTCATTGATATAAATGATAGCCGCAATAACTACCAGCGCCAAGAGAGGAAAAGTAACAATGGTAGTAAAGTCAATTAAATCCCAGTTAGCCAGCATCTGACTAATACTAGTTGGCAGACTGGCTACAATGCCGACAAAAATAAGAAAGGAAATACCATCACCAACCCCCTTTTCAGTTATTAGCTCCCCCAACCAGACCATTGATAAACTTCCAGCTGAGAGTACTAAAAGCATACTTATCATATCCAACCAAGGCAACTGGCTAACTATCAATTGTTGTTTAGCCAGAAGAAAATAAAAACCAACAGCCTGAATAAGAGTTAAGGGTAAGGTCAAAAAACGGGTATAGCGATTAATAATTTCCATCCCATACTCACCTTCCTTGGTTAACTCTTCCAACTTTGGAATAACCATCGTCAGCAGCTGAAGAATGATAGAAGCGTTGATATAAGGATTAAGACCTAAGGCAATGATAGAAAAATTAGCTAAAGTACCTCCAGAAAAGATATTAATAAGCCCTAAAAACTGATTATGCCGAAAAATCTGTTGGAGTCGTTGTTGGTTAACCAAGGGAACAGGGATATGAGCCATAAAACGAACTACCAAAACTATAAAAAGAGTAAAGATAATCTTCCGCCGGAGATCCTCTGTTTTCCACAATAGACGGAGATAGCTCCAGATTCTATTCATATTTTTATCTTGCCTTTTTCCTTACTGCTTTTTTAGTCGCTGGATTAATCTTTTCATTTAGTTGTTGAACAGTCTGACTAACAGGTAATTTAAAAACAACCTTAAAAGGCAATTTTTGACGACCAGCGACAATCTTAATTTCTCCCTTAAACGTAGCTTTAACAGTTCCTTTAGCTAATAAGAACTTTTTATCAATTACTTGACCTTCTTCCTTAATAAAAGGAATCAATTTATCTAAATTAACAGTTAAACTCTCTTTCTTTTTTAATCTCTTTTTCTTTCCTCGAAGAGTAGGCAGACGTTGCCATAAAGATTTTTTATGCTTAGTCCCTGTATAAGTTATCTTCACCTTTAACCGCGCTTTACTCCCTTTATGGCCTCGACCACTAGTATGACCCCCTCTACCTGAGGCATATCCCTTCCCTCTCCGTTTTCCCCTCTTTTTCACCAATCGAGTGAGATTACCTAAAACACTCATTACTAGAGACGCCTTTTCTTAATGTTTTCTAAAGACTTGAAGGCCTTAAGAGTGGCATAAGCTGCCACCGTTCGATTACTACTACCTAAAAGTTTAGCTACCACATTTTGATAACCAGCTAAGTCTAAAAGAGTTCGAACTACCCCTCCAGCTTTGAGTCCACTCCCTTGAGGGGCTGGTTTAATAAGCAACCAAACCCCATCTTGTTTAACTTCTACTCGATGAGGAACAGAGTACCAACTAGTTATAGGTAAACCAATCATTTCTTGTTTGGCTTTGTTCATTCCTTTTTGGATAGCAGCAGCGACTGAGGGAGCTTTAGCTAGAGCTAAACCCACCTTCCCCTGTTTATCCCCAACAGCTACCAAGGCTGTGAAACGAATGCGCTTCTTCCCTCGGGTAACCTTAGCCACCCGCTTAATTTCTAAGACAGCGGATGGTTGTTGATTCTCTCTCTTCTCTCGAGACATAATCCTCCTATACCTCAAGACCACCTTTTCTTAGTCCTTCAACCAAGGCAGCCACCCGGCCGTGATAAGCATAACCTCCACGGTCGATAACTAATTTATTAACCCCCTTCAATTTTTTTAACCTCTCAGCTAATAACTGACCTACTTGAAAGGCCTTATCTTTTTTAGTCATTCCCTTAGCCACCTTAATCTGAAAGTCATTAGCCGACAAGAGAGTTCTACCTTGCTGATCATCGATAATTTGGACATAGATATGTTGATGACTCCGAAAGATGCTCACCCGCCAATGATTTGGTGAAAATTGACGCAGTTTTCCTCTTGTTCTTAAACTTCGCCGTTGGTAATGTTTTAGTTTTTCTTCGGGTTTCATAACATCATATTTTAACCTATCTAAGCACCAGCTTTGCCTGCTTTGCCTGCTTTTCGTCTAACTATCTCACCTTTATAACGAATTCCCTTTCCTTTATAGGGTTCAGGAGATCTAACGGCCCGGATATTGGCAGCCAATTGACCAACCTTATACTTATCAATACCTTGAACAGTAATCTGAGTATTTTTATCAACCTTTACTTCTAAATCCTCAGGCACCTCTATCTCCACATTATGAGAGTAACCTACTGAGAGAATTAACTTTCTCCCTTCCAATTTAGCCCGATAGCCAACGCCTACCAATTCCAATTCCTTTTTCCATCCTTCAGTTACTCCTTGAACCATATTAGCTAGAAGGGAACGCAGTAACCCATGCCAGGCCCGGTGTTGTTTATCTTCTGGCTGATCATTGATCACCTTAATTAAACCCTCGATCACCTCTACCCTTATTCCTGGAAGAATCCTTTCTTCTAACTCTCCTTTTGGTCCCTTAATAACTATTCTCTTATCTTCAATTTTGACCTCTACATCCTTGGGAATAGTTATTGGTTTATTTCCTATTCTTGACATAGTCACCTACCATACTTGACAAATTAACTCACCACCTACCTTTTGGGCTCTTGCCTCAGTGCCAGTCATTATTCCTTTACTCGTAGAGAGGATGTTTATTCCTAGACCAGAAAAAACGCTCGGAATCTTCTTAGCCGAAACATAGATCCGCCGGCCAGGTTTGGATATCAACTTTAGCCCTCTCATAACCGCCCGGTGGCGATTCTTTCCTTTTTCATATTCATAAGAAAGAATAACTCGAATCCTCTGTTGAGCTCCCTGGCTCTCAACCTTATAACTATCGATAAACTTTTCTCTTTTAAGCAGCTTTAAGACAATCTCTTTAATCTGGGAGTAAGAAAAATCTGCCTCTAACCGCCGGCTGAGGTAGGCATTTTTGATTCGAATTAACATATCGCCTAAAGGATAGTTTACTGTCATCTTTTTTACCACGAGGCCTTAGTTACCCCTGGCAACAGGCCCTGGTGGGCTAACTTTCTAAAGCATAAACGGCAAAGTTTGAAATAACGAATATAACCGCGAGGCCGCCCACAAAGAATACAACGGTTCCGATGACGGACCGTGTGTTTCAAACTTTTACTCTCTCGAACTATCTTTGATTTCTTAGCCATATTTAACTTTTGACTTTTAACTTTTGACCTTTAACTTTCTTAAACGGCATACCTAATAATTCTAACAGACGTTGACTAATTTTAGGATCTTTAGCTGTGGTGACTATCGTTATCTGAACTCCTCTTCTCTTGTCTACTTCCTCGTAGCTCACTTCAGGAAAGATAACCTGTTCATTCAAACCAAGATTATAATTACCCTTTTTATCAAAGCTTTTAGGAGAAACTCCCTGAAAGTCCCGAACTAAGGGAAGAACTAAATTAATCAGCTTATCTAAAAAGGACCACATTCGTTCCTTCCGCAGAGTTACCTTTAGGCCAATAGGGTGGCCCTGGCGAAGGCCGAAGCCAGCAATAGATTTTTTAGCTCGAGTAATTACCGGCTTTTGGCCACTAATCTTAGTTAGAACCTGGGCATTTTGGTTTAAGATATTTTTATCCCTAACTGCATCCCCCACTCCAATACTAATCACAATTTTTTCAATCTTAGGAACAGCTAAATCCGATCTTACTTCTAACTCCCTCTTCAACGAAGGAAAAACCTTTTCTTGGTAAAGTTTTTCTAAACGAGGTTTCATATCTTACCCCTAACTATCTATCTCCTGCTGGCATTTTTTACAGTACCTAACTTTTTTGCCTTGGGTATTAATTTTAATACCTACCCGAGTAGGCTGGTGACAGTGCGGGCAGACCAGCTGGACCTTCGACCAATTAAGAGGTTTAACCACCTCAATTATCCGGCTGGGGTCATTCGGGCCGCGGCTTTTATGATGTTTTTTAACTTTATTTACATCTTCCACTACTACTTCCATCTGTTTAGGCAAAACCTTTAACACCTTCCCTTGACGACCTTTATCTTTACCCACCATCACCTGAATTAGATCACCTTTTCTTATTTTTTGCATTTTATCTCTTTAAACTTAATAGATCTCCTCCGCCAAAGAAGCAATCTTTTTATAACCTTTTTCCTTAACCTCTCGGGCTATTGGACCAAAGACACGACTGCCTACAGGCAAACCATTATTATCAATAATTACAGCAGCGTTATCATCAAAACGGATATAAGAACCATCAGAACGACGCTGTTCTTTACGAGTCCGGACAATGATTGCTTTAACTTTTTGACGATCTTTAACCAAACCATAAGGGGTACTCCCATCGACAACACAAAGCACTTTATCAGCTAAATGGGCATAACGCCGCTTCGAACCACCATAGGTATGAATAAGTTTCAGCCGCTTAGCTCCACTATTGTCAGCTGGTTTGATGATTGAACGTAACTGTAACATCTTTATTTCTTAATAATTTTTATAACCTGCCACCGTTTCCTCCTACTTAAAGGTCGGCTTCCTTCTATCAAAACCTTATCATTTAACTTTGCTCCCACAGGATTATCACAAATATACTTTTTATCTCGTCTTATCCTCTTTTTATACAAAGGATGACTAAAAAGCCTGGTAACCTTAACCGTCACTGACCCTACCATTTTATCACTAACTACAATTCCTTTCATTGTCTTTTTGCTAGCCATATTACTCTCCTTTCTTAACTCCTCCTCTTTTTTCTCCAATTAAGGTCTTTACTAAAGCAATCTGATAATGCAACTGGCCAATTAAATGGGTCTGTTTAAGTTTAGCCATTTTCTTTTCTAACTGCCGCTTAACTAGTTCAGCCTCTAAGGTTTCCAACTCTTTTCTCAACTCTGAGATTTTCATCCCCAAATATTTTTCTTTTAACTCCTTAAGCTTCATCCGCCTCCTTAACTATTTTAGTTGGTAAAGAAAACTTAGCTGCTGCCGCCCGGAGAGCTTTCTCTTTAACTTCACTAGCTAAACCAGCCAATTCAAAGATCATAGTTCCACCTTTTACATTAGCAATATAATGATCCAAATCTCCCTTCCCTCCACCCATGTGGGCTCCGGCCGCCCGGCCGGTAACCGGAAAATGAGGAAAGATCCGAACCCAAAGTTTTCCTTGTCTTTTAGTATGATGAACAACCGCTTTACGAGCTGCCTCCAATTGTCTTGCAGTAATCCAACCAGGTTTGAGAACTTTTAATCCGTAATCTCCAAAAGCCAGTTGTGATCCTCGCCAGGCTTTACCTCCTACCTTAGGTCTAAAAATCCGCCGATACTTAGTCTTGCGAGGTTGAAGTAACATTATTTACTTTTATTTTCACCTTTATAAATGTAGACCTTAACTCCCACATAACCAGAGCGAGTTAAAGCTGGTTCCTCAGCATAGTCAATATTGGCCCTTAAAGTTTGAGTAGGCACTTTACCTAAATTATATTTCTCTCGCCGGCTAATCTCCGCCCCCCCTATCCGACCGGACAAAACAATTTTAATTCCTTCTGCTCCAGAAGCCATTACTTGTTCCATAGCTTTATTAACAATTCGCCTATGGGGAATCCTCTTCCGCAATCCAGCTATTATCCGACGGAGAATTACTCTAGCAGACAGGTCAGGATTTTTTACCTCCTTAACCTCAATATCTAACTGAAGTTCTTTCTTTCCCTTTTCACTCAGTTGAAGAAGTTGATAGATTAATTCCTTTAATTTTTCGATTCCCGCACCACCTCGACCAATAACTACTCCCGGCCGAGCTACAAAAAGAATAATTTTTATCTTTTTGAAGGATCGTTCAATTATTAAATCGACAATGTCAGCCCGCTCTAGTTGCTTCTCGACTAACTGGCGAAGTTTTAAATCTTCCAGTACAGTCTCAGCATAACTCTTCTTAGGAGCAAACCAGCGTGTTTTCCAGTCATAATATGAACCCAAACGGAAACCATAAGGATGAATTTTCTGACCCATTATTTAATCTCCTCTAAAACTATAGTTAAATGGGAACTGCGCCGTTTATAAGTATGGGCCCTCCCCCGGGAGACCGGCCGCCAACGCTTCATTACTATCCCTTCATCAACTCGCATTTCTTTAAAACGCAGTCTATCTTTAGCCAGACCGTAATTATGTCCGGCATCAGCTAAAGCTGTCTTTAAAACCTTATAAACCACCCTTGCCCCCTTCTTAGGAATAAGAGGCAGGTATTCTATTAGCTCTTGAGGGGTTCTGTCTTTAATCATTTTAATTACTAACCGCAACTTGCGAGGAGTAATATGAACATTCCTGGCAACAGTTTTTATTTTTTTCATCTTAAGTTTTAGAAATAATCCTTTTAACCATTCGGCCGTGACCAGTAAATCTCCGTGTCGGAGCAAACTCTCCTAACCGATGACCAACCATCGTTTCATTAATATAAACCTCAACAAATTTTCTCCCATTATGGACCAAAAAGGTATGACTAACAAACTCAGGAGCAATCATACTCGCCCTAGCCCAAGTTTTTACGGCTACCTTTTTACCTGCCTTTTTCTGGGCTAAAACTTTTTTTAGCAATTTTTCATCTACATATGGGCCTTTTTTAATACTTCTAGTCATTTTTTTATTTCCTTCTTTGAATAATTATTTTATCAGAATATTTTTTCTTTTTCCGCGTTTTCTTTCCTAGAGTCTTCTTTCCCCAAGGGGTTTTAGGTGAAGGCATACCAATTCCCGACCGACCTTCGCCACCGCCATGAGGATGAGAATCAGGATGTTGAGCCACACCTCGAACCGTTGGCCGAATTCCTAACCAGCGCTTCCGGCCCGCTTTCCCCAAATTAACATTATGCCAATCCGGGTTACTTACTCGGCCAACCATTGCCCGGGCTCGAGGAGAAAAGATTCTTACTTCACCCGAGGCTAACTTAACATAAACCTTACTCTCTTCAATAGCTTTGACAATCCCATAAGATCCTGCACTCCGGAGTAACTGGGCTCCTTTTCCCGGTCTAATTTCTAAACAAGAAATCTCCGTTCCTACCGGAATATGACTTAAAGGAAGGTAATGACCAGGAGCAACCTCAGCTTTTTCCCCAGACATAACTGTTTCCCCAACTTTTAAACCATCAGGAGCAATGATATAACTCTTAGCCCCATCTTGATAATGAAGAAGAGCGATAAAAGCGGTTCGATTTGGATCATACTCAAGAGCAGCAACCTTAGCTGGAATATTGTCTTTACGCCGCTTAAAATCAATTTGACGATAAAGCCTTTTAGCTCCACCTCCATGATGGCGGACAGTGATGTGACCATGAGAGTTGCGTCCGCCTGTCTTCTTAAGTTGGCGAGTTAGACTTTTTTCTGGTTTTTTCTTAGTTAGTAGAGAATAATCAACCACACTACCAAAACGTCGTCCTGGAGTAGTTGGTTTATATATCTTTAGGGCCATTATTTCCCCTTTAATAACTCAATTTTTTGACCAGAGGCTATTTTAACATAGGCTTTCTTTCGCCGTGGTCGAGAATAAGTTTTCCCTCGCCGCCAATCTCGTCTCTTCTCTCCCCCCTTTACTGCTGGCCAGACCTCCTCTACCTTAACTTTAAAAAGACTCTCAATGGCTGACTTTATCTGAGCTTTACTCGCTTCTCGCCTAACCCAAAAAGTGTATAAACCGTTTTCCTGATCCCGCAAGCCTTTCTCGGTCATCACTGGGGCGATAATGACATCTTTAAGATTCATCTTTTTCCCTCCCTCGATAGATCAACTTTTGCCAACTTTCCTTATCTATTACCACCTGTTTAGCCTTTAAAAGGTCGTAAAAGGAAACCTCCTCAACTGTTTTAATCATTAAGTAGGACAAGTTGCGACCAGCCAACCAGACATAATTTGCCTTTCCTTGCTGATACAAAAGAAGACCAGGTTCTCTTTCTTGAGGAACTAACTCTTCTACTAAGTACTGAAAATGCTTCGTCTTCTTAATCTCTGGCCAGTAGCTAATCACTTTTATCCGTTTCTGATTATAAAGGTGATTGAGAACCATAGCTAAAACCTTCTGTTTCATTCTTCTAGGCAAGCGAAGTCTCCTTAACCAGCCTTTTGGACCGTGGGCCTTACCACCACCAACAAATATAGGAGCCTTGACACTCCCATGACGAGCTCGACCTGTCCCTTTCTGGGCATAGATCTTCCGCGTGGAAGCTTTTATCTCAGCTCTAGTTTTAGCTGCTCGCTGATTTTTAGTCTGATTAAAGAGAAAAACCCGAACTGCCTGGGATATCAAACCAGGCACCCACTTGGTTTGTTTAATAAAGGGAGGAACCTCTATCTTTTCAATTTTTATCTCCAAATCTCGTTTTTGAGGTGCTTTTTTAACCATTTTCATCCTCTTTTTCTTCCTTCTTACTTAACTCAATTGGGGCAACTTCCTTTGTACCAACAATCTCCATCCGAACAATTCCCCCTTTTGGACCAGGTAAAAGTCCTTTAACTAAGACTAACTTATTTTCCTTATCAATAGCTAGAACCGGCAGATTAAGAACAGTTTTCAACTGATGACCATAATGGCCAGCCATCTTTTTCCCCTTAACTACCCGGCCTGGTGTTGTTCCAGCTCCAATGGAACCAGGAGCTCTTTCCCTATCCGATTGACCGTGAGTTCTCGGTCCTCCAGCAAAGCCCCAGCGCTTGACCACTCCAGTAAAACCACGCCCCTTCATTACTCCACTCATTTTAGTTAAACTCCCTACTTTGAGGTCAGACCAAAGATCAATTTCCTGACCAATTTGCAATTGCTTCTCTCCCTGGTCACCCTCAAGGCGAACCTCCTTTATCAAGCGAAAACCTTTTTTAATTCCTTGTTTTTTTAACCATTCCCGCTGAGGTTTCTTCATCCGCTCCAATTTTCTTTCTCCTAAACCCAGGATAACAGCTTCATAACCATCCTTTTCTTGACGACGAAAGCCAACTACCATTGCCGGTAAAAGCTTCAAAACCGTCACTGGCTGTGACCGACCTTGGCTATCAAAAAAACGCTGCTGATAGGACTTTATTGACCACAACACCTTCATATTCTCCTAAGTTTTAATTTCTATATCTACCCCTGCCGGTAATTCCATATGCATCAAAGAATCAATTGTCCGTTCAGTCACCCGATAAACATCAATTAAGCGCTTGTGAATATTTAACTGAAAGTGTTCCCGAGCATCTTTATCGGTATGAGGACTAATAGTAACCACAAACTTTTTGTGTTTAGTCGGTAAAGGAATAGGCCCAACCACTTTAGCTCCACTCATCAAAGCGGTCTGTAAAATCTTTTGACAAGAACTATCTAATAAACGATGGTCATAAGCTCGTAGTTTTATCCTAATCCGACCAGTTTTCATTTTACCTTTCAAAAAAATTACCCCCGGGCTGTTTTTGAAACCCGGGGGTAAAATTGTTCTTTATTTTAAGACCTTGGTAATTACACCAGCTCCCACAGTCCTGCCTCCTTCACGGATAGCAAAGCGGAGACCTGACTCCAAAGCAACTGGTTCTAACAAATCAACTGTTATCTTAACATTATCTCCCGGCATAACCATCTCAACCCCTTCAGGCAAGGTTACACTTCCAGTTACATCAGCTGTCCGAATATAGAACTGGGGTTTATAACCACTAAAGAAGGGGGTGTGTCGACCTCCTTCCTCTTTAGTTAAAACATAAACCTCAGCCCCAAACTGGGTATGTGCCTTAACACTCCCAGGAACAGCCAATACCTGACCCCTTTCAACTTGAGTTTTTTCAATACCTCTCAAAAGAATACCTACATTATCCCCCGCCTGCCCTTCTTGGAGTTGTTTATGGAACATTTCAACTCCAGTAACTACTGTCTTTCGTGGAGCCTTTAAACCGATAATCTCTACTTCATCACCTACCTTTACTTTACCTCTTTCAATACGACCAGTAGCCACTGTACCCCGTCCAGTAATCGAGAAAACATCCTCTACTGGCATGAGGAAGGGTTTATCTAATGGCCGCTTAGGTAAAGGAATATAATCATCAATAGCCTTCAATAACTCTTCAATACTCTTTAGAGCTGTCTCGTCATCTTGTAAAGCCTTTAAAGCTGAACCTCGAATGATTGGTACCTCATCACCTGGGTATTCATACTTCTTAAGTAGGTCACGAACCTCCATTTCAACTAAGTCAATCAGCTCCGGATCATCAACCATATCCGTCTTATTTAAGTAAACAACCATCGCTGGTACATTAACCTGCCGAGCTAAGAGAATATGTTCCCGCGTTTGAGGCATCGGGCCATCAGTAGCAGCAACTACCAAAATAGCTCCATCCATCTGAGCAGCACCGGTAATCATATTCTTAATATAGTCAGCGTGCCCCGGACAGTCGATGTGAGCATAATGCCTCTTTTCGGTTTCGTACTCAACATGGGTGATGGAAATAGTCACTCCTCGAGCTTTCTCTTCAGGTGAGGCATCAATATCTTCATACTTCAATTCCTTAGCCAAACCTTTCTTAGCCAAGTAGTGGGTAATAGCCGCTGTTAAGGTGGTCTTTCCATGGTCAACATGACCAATAGTCCCAATATTTAAGTGAGGTTTAGTTCTTTGATAAACATCAGCCATAATATCTCCTTATATAAAATTTTCTAACAGAACCTTTATATTATACTATAAACTTTGCTAAAAACCTATTTTTTCCGAGCAGCAATAATTTCTTCAGCAATATTAGTTGGTACCGGAGCATAATGAGAAGGAATCATAAAGAAATGCCCCCGGCCTTTGGTTAAAGATCTTAAGATAGTGGCGTAACGGCGCATCTCAGCTAAAGGTACCTGAGCCTTTATAACCATTGTCTGGCCTTCTTTTTCACTCCCAGCAATCTGGGCCCGCCGAGAGGAAAGATCTCCAATTACATCGCCAACAAACTCATCAGGAATATAAACCTCAAGAGTCATTATCGGCTCTAATAAAATAGGCTGGGCCTGCTTAACTGCTTCCTGCAAGGCAATACTCCCAGCTATCTTAAAAGCCACCTCTGAAGAGTCCACTTCATGATAGCTTCCATCATAAAGAGTAACCCGCATATCTACTAGAGGATAACCAGCCACTACTCCTTTAGACATAGCTTCCTTCACTCCCTTTTCAACTGCTGGAATAAACTCCCGGGGGATAACTCCCCCAACTATCTTATTGACAAATTCATAACCCTGACCTCTCTCCAATGGTTCTACTTTTAACCAACAATGACCATACTGACCCCGGCCGCCGGACTGACGAATATACTTCCCCTCTGCCTGAGTCTGGCCGGTAATAGTCTCCCGATAAGCCACTTGAGGACTGCCAGTAGTTGCATCCACTTTAAATTCCCGCTTCAACCGATCAGCAATAATCTCTAAGTGGAGTTCTCCCATTCCTGAAATAATCGTCTGACCGGTTTCCTTGTCACTACTAACTTTAAAGGTAGGATCTTCCTCAGCTAACCTGCTTAGAGCATAACTTAGCTTTTCCTGGTCAGCCTTGGTTTTTGGTTCAATAGCCAAGGAAATAACCGGCTCGGAAAACTTAATTCTTTCCAAAATGATAGGGTGAGCTGAATCACAAAGAGTATCCCCTGTTTTGGTTTCTTTCAAACCAACAGCAGCAACAATCTCTCCTGAGTAGGCTTCATCTATCTCTTCCCGTTGATTAGCATGCATCAATAAAAGGCGGCCTAAACGCTCCTTTTTGTCTTTACTTGAGTTGTAAATATAAGAACCACTTTTAACCTTGCCGGCATAAATCCGCAGATAGGTAATCCGACCAACGTGGGGATCAGCTTGAATCTTAAAAGCCAAAGCTGTGAACGGTTGGTTAAGATCCGGCTGACGGATCTCTGATTTTTCTGTTTTTGGATTAATCCCTTCTATTGGTGGCAAGTCAACAGGCGAAGGAAGATAATTGACAACAGCATCCAGTAACAACTGAACCCCTTTATTCCGCAAAGAAGAGCCAGTTAAAACCGGGACAATCTTGTAATTAATGACTGCTTGACGAAGAATTTTCTTCAACTCATCAAGACTTATTTCTTCCCCTTCTAGATACTTCTCTAATAAAATGTCATCCTGCTCACAAATAGCTTCAACTAACTTAGCCCGCTGTTCTTCTACAGCTGCTTTCATCTCTCCTGGTATTTCCTCTTGATGATACTTAGCTCCGGTTTCGTCACCCTCCCATACCCAAGCCTTTTCCTCTAAAAGATCAACCACACCTTTAAACTCAGCTTCTGACCCAATAGGTAGTTGGAGGGGTAGAGCATTAGCCCCTAGTTTTTTGCGGATGGAGGCAATTGTACCTAAGAAATCTGCTCCCACTTTATCCATCTTGTTGACAAAACAAATTCGAGGTACATTGTATTTATCAGCTTGCCGCCACACCGTCTCGCTTTGGGCTTGGACTCCCTCTTCAGCATCTAAAACTGTTACTCCACCATCTAGCACCCGCAAACTCCGCTCAACTTCGGCAGTAAAGTCAACATGACCTGGAGTATCAATAATATTAATCCTTACTCCCCGCCAAAAGGTCGTTGTTGCCGCCGAGACAATAGTAATTCCCCGCTCTTTCTCCTGTTCCATCCAATCCATCTGGGTAGTACCTTCATCAATATTGCCGATCTTGTAAGTTTTACCAGTATAGTAGAGTATTCTCTCTGTAGTTGTAGTTTTCCCCGCATCGATGTGAGCGATGATACCAATATTTCTAATCTTATCCAGAGGATAAAGCCGTGAGCTGGTGGTTTTTTTATTTTGTGCCATACCTTAAAGTTTGTAAATTGAAAATTGATAATTGAACATTGAAAATTTATAACTTACCATCTAAAATGGGCAAAAGCTTTATTGGCTTCGGCCATCCGCTCAACTTCTTCTTTTTTACGAAAGGACCAGCCGGTTTGGCTGAGAACATTTTTCACCTCAGCCGCTAATTTATCAGCAAAGGTGGGATACTCTTTATTAGGCAAGCTCCGAGCTCCTAAAACCAACCAACGAATAGCTAAAGTCTCCTGCCGCCGAGGACGGACTGGTAAAGGTACTTGATAAGTTGTCCCCCCAACTCGCCGGGAACGGACCTCCATTCTTGGTCTTAATTTCTCAATTACCTCCGTTAGAATAGTCAGAGCTGGTTGCTTAAGTTCTTTTTCCACCTCAGCTAAAGCTTGATAAACCAACTTTCGAGCCATTGTCTTTTTCCCTTCTCTCATTACCCGGTTAATTAAACGAGTAACTAAGACCGAGTTGTAAACTAAATCAGGTAACAACTGGCGTGGTTTGTAGGTTCCAATTCTTCCCATTTTTACTCCTCTTTCTCACCTTTCTTAGCTTTCTTAACCCCATACTTTGATCGCCCTTTCTGGCGGTTGGTTACTCCGGCAGTATCATAAACTCCCCGGATTATGTGATATTTAACTCCTGGCAGATCCTTAACCCGACCGCCGCGGACCAAAACAATAGAGTGCTCAGCCAAGTTGTGTCCTTCACCAGGGATATAGGCGGTGACCTCTTGGCGGTTGGAAAGACGAACCCGGGCTACCTTTCTTAAGGCCGAGTTAGGTTTTTTAGGGGTCATTGTTTTAACTACCAAACAAACCCCTCTTTTCTGAGGGTTAGTCATCGGGTATAGCCGCCTCTTCAGGGTATTAAAACTTTTAGTCAAAGCTGGTGCTTTTGGCTTTTTAGTTGTTGGTTTCCGCTTAGAGCGGATTAGTTGATTAATTGTTGGCATCTTCTACTTTCTTTTCAAAACTTCTTCAGGTACTTCCACCCGGTCAGGGGTCACCGGAATAAGTCGACCAATTATAACATTTTCCTTTAAACCGACTAGGTAGTCCTCACTTCCTTTAAGAGCGGCATCTGCCAAAACATTGGTAGTTTCTTGGAAGGAAGCTGCTGATAACCAAGACTCTGTTTTCAAGGAAACTCGAGTGATTCCTAAAACAATATCGGTATAAACCACCTTTTTCTTGCCCTTCTTCTCTAACTCTTCATTTAACTTTTCTACCCGATAACGGAGGGTTACCTCTCCAGGTAACAACTCAGAGTCACCCGGTTCCTTAATCTGAACCATACTAAACATTTTCTTGATAATCACCTCAAAGTGCTTATCATTAATATTAATCCCTTGAGACTCATAAACTGACTGAATCTCATTGAGCAGATACTTTTGGGCTTCTACTTTTCCCCTCAACTTGAGGACTTCTTTAACGTTTAAACTCCCTTTAGTTAGTGGAGTGCCTTTGGCTACTACTTGGCCATCCTCAACCATTAAGGACATCTTTTCATCAAATTCAAAGCGCTCTTCCTCAGCCTTTTTATCTACTGGTTTAATAGTTAAGGTAATCCTACCCTTCTTCTTAGTTACTTCAACCTTTCCATCAATAGAAGCCATCAAGCCTGCCACCTTAGGTTGCCGAACCTCAAATAATTCCTCTACCCTGGGTAAGCCTTGGGTTACATCAACTCCAACTACCCCTCCGGTATGACGTACTCGCATAGTCAATTGAGTGCCCGGTTCACCGATAGATTGGGCAGCAACAACCCCAATAGGAGTACCTATCTCTACCGGTTGTTTATTAGAAAGATCTAAACCATAACACTTTTGACAAACTCCATAAGGCTGCTTGCAAGTTAAGGGGCTATAAACCGCCACCTTTTCGACTTTTTTGTCTTTGGCAATAGCCACAGCTTTGGTCCAGTCAATAATTTCTCCTTTTTTAACTAAAACCTTTCCATCTACCTTGACGGTCTTAGCTGCCCGACGGGAGAAAAGACGACTCGCAAAGGTTTTGGCTCGAGGATAACGGGTTATTTCAATATGATCTTCAGTACCGCAATCTTTAGAACGGACTAGCATATCATGGGCAGTGTCAACTAAACGCCGAGTCAGGTAACCAGCATCAGCTGTTTTCAAAGCCGAATCAGTTAACCCCTTTCTAGCCCCCCGAACTGAGGTAACATACTCAAAAACAGATAATCCTTCCCGGAAATTAGACTTTGTTGGCAACTCAACAATATTTCCCACTGGATCAACCAATAAACCCCGCATAGCCGAGATCTGTTGGACTTGGTTTTTAGTTGCCCGAGAACCTCCAGACTCAATACTTACCCTAACTGGATTATTAGCCTGGTAAAGGGACCAAGTAAGATCAGCTAACTTTTTAGTTGTCTCTACCCAAACTTGATTAGCTAAACGTTGTTTCTCTTCGTAAGTAACCAGTCCCTGATTATAACTTTCCTCATATTCCATCACTCGGTGGTTAGCCTCAGCGATTATTTTCTCCTTATCAGGATGGGCCACACAGTCGCTCAAGGAAACAGAAATCCCAGAAATAGTCGCCCCATAAAAGCCAAGTTGCTTGAGGTTATCAATCAACTGGCGAGTCTCTTGATGAGGTAAAACATCAATAGCTCGAGAAACCAGTTCCTTAATCTTATCAGCTCCCACTGGTTGGTTAATAAAGCGAAGCTCTTTGGGCAGATGCTGATTAAAGATCAACCGACCCACAGTTGTCTCAATAACCTGGCCTTCATACTTTACTTTGATTAGCTGACGAAGGCCTATTTTTTCTAGACGGTAAGCAAGAACAGCCTCATCTTCATCGGCAAAGACTGTCTTTTCGAACAAAGGGATTTGAGGATTAGCAAAGGTAAGAAAGTAAGTGCCTAAAGCCATCTCTTTATTGGGCAAAGTTATAGGAGAAGCATTAGCTGGCTTGAGAAGATTAAACTCTGGCAACATTAGCTGAGTCGCTTCTTTAACCGCTTCTTTTGACAATGGTATGTGAACCGCCATTTGGTCACCATCAAAGTCGGCATTGAAACCAGTACAAACACAAGGGTGAAGCTTAATAGCCGCCCCTTCTACTAGAACGGGATAAAAAGCTTGAATACTAAGTTTATGAAGAGTTGGCGCCCGGTTAAGCAAAACCGGGTGATCTTTAGTTACTTTTTCTAGGATATCATAAACCTTAGGGATACGATGCTCGAGTAAACTCTTGGCCGACTTAAGATTAGGAGC
Organism: Candidatus Microgenomates bacterium; assembly: GCA_015486555.1. Classification (GTDB taxonomy): domain Bacteria; phylum Patescibacteriota; class Microgenomatia; order JAADGY01; family JAADGY01; genus S014-63. The sequence continues at coordinate 18,759 of WFRL01000065.1, forward strand.
AATTCCCTGGGCAATCAACTCGTGGAGAATAAAAGGCTTAAAGATTTCCAAGGCCATTTCTTTTGGTAAACCACATTCATTAAGGTCAAGTTCAGGACCAACAACAATAACTGACCGACCAGAGTAATCAACTCGCTTACCTAGGAGGTTTTGACGGAAGCGGCCCTGTTTACCCCGCAACATATCCGAGAGAGAACGAAGAGGTTGCCGGCCACGGCGGAGAGCTGTCCGTTGATTTTTAGTAGCATCAATTAAAGCATCTACTGATTGTTGGAGCATTCTTTTTTCATTTCGGAGAATAATCTTTGGAGCCCCCAACTCCAGAAGGTGCTTAAGCCGATTGTTTCGATTAATAACCCGGCGGTAAAGATCATTTAAATCAGAAGAAGCAAACCGACCACCAGACAACTGAACCATCGGCCGCAAGTCAGGAGGCAAAACCGGTAAAACCCGAAGAATCATCCAACTCGGATCAATGCCTGCTTTTAGAAGGCTTTTAATTAGCCGCTGACGATGAAGTAGCTTCAAGCGGGCCGAACCACGTTTACTCTCTATTTCCTTCTCTAAATGTCTTATTTCTCCTTTCCAATCCACCGACTCGAGGGCTTTTAAAACGGCTTCAGCTCCAGTACCCACTTCTATAAAAGAAACCAAATCATACTCCTCCAACTTAAGATATTCAATCTCATCAATGATAGAAAACTTATTCACCCCATTAACCATGGTCAACAAATTTCGTTGCAGTTCTCGGATGTTAGCTAATTCTTCATTTTTTAGGTTTTCTAAGGCAATGCTCTTCCGCTGATATTTATGGTTAACCTCATTTAAGACAACTAATTGTTGATCCTTATTTTTAATTTTGGTCTCTATTTTCTTTAACTCCTCTTTTTTCTCCTTCTTTAGTTCCGCTAAATGGCTGGAGAACTGAGCTTCCACTCGCTGACGCATCCGAGTCATTTTTTCTTTTACCTCCTTAATCACCTCCTGCCGTTTCTTTTCGTCAATATTAAGAACCAGGTAAGAAGCTAGATAGATAACCGACTCTAGAGATTTAGCTGAAACCCCTAGGAGTAAAGCTAGGTGAGACCGGGTAGTTTTAAAGAACCAGATATGAGCGACCGGGGCGGCTAAAGTAATATGCCCCATTCTCTCTCGGCGTACTTTACTGCTGGTTACCTCTACCCCACAGCGATCACAAATAATACCTTTATTCCGGTAATGTTTATATTTACCACAGTAACACTCATAATCCTTGGTAGGTCCAAAGATCCGCTCACAAAAAAGACCATCTTTCTCAGCTTTTAAAGTCCGGTAATTTATCGTCTCCGCCTTTTTTACCTCTCCATAGGACCAATCAAGGATCACCTCAGGAGAGGCCAAACTTATTTTTAATCCCTTGAAATCAATTAGTTTAAACTCATTTTTATGTCTAGCTCGCCTCATTTCTTATCCTTTTTAATTTCTTTATTACTCTTTCCTTTACCTTCCTCTTTCTTTTCTGTTTCATTATTATCATCATCGGATGCCGGCTGGTTAGCTTGGATTTGTTGACTTAACTGAGCAATAATATCATCTTTTTCATTTATTTCCTCATTCTCTTCCTCTACTTTGGCTTGAATGGGAGTAATATTAAGGACTAAGCTATTTAACTCCTTCATCAGAACCTTAAAAGACTCGGGGACAGTAGCCGCAGGAATATCTATTCCTTTAATAATAGCTTCATAGGCCTTTGACCGGCCGTAAACATCATCTGACTTTATAGTTAACATCTCCTGAAGGGTATGAGCAGCCCGATGAGCCTCTAAGGCCCAAACTTCCATCTCTCCAACTCTCTGGCCACCCATCTGAGCTTTACCTCCAAGAGGTTGCTGAGTAACTAAAGAGTAAGGACCAATAGATCGAGCGTGGACCTTGTCTTCAACCATATGGATGAGCTTGAGGATATAGGCCTTACCAACAAGAACTGGTCCGTTGAGAGGTTCTCCAGTTCGGCCATCATAAAGAGTAACTTTTCCACTCACCGGCAAATCAGCAGCTTTCAACTCCTTTTCAATAATTTCTTCAGGCACTTTTTCGAAGGTAGGTTTAGCATATTTCTTACCTAATTTGGCTCCGGCCATGCCTAACATCGCCTCATGGATCTGACCCAAATTCATTCGCTTTAAAACAGCTAGAGGGTCAAGAATTATATCTACAGGTGTTCCATCTTCCATAAAAGGCATATCCTCAGCTGGGACAATCTTCGAGATAACCCCTTTATTCCCATGGCGGCCGGCCAACTTGTCGCCCACCGAAATCTTCCTCAATTGGGCTACGGTAACAATAACCTTCTTTAACACCCCAGCGTCCAATTCATCCCCTTTCTTTCGATCCAGAACCCTAACTCCAATAACGATGCCCCTCTCACCATGAGGCATGCGCAGGCTAGTGTCACGTACTTCTCGAGCTTTTTCACCAAAAATGGCTCGAAGTAAGCGCTCCTCAGCTGAAAGCTCCGATTCCCCTTTAGGAGCAATTTTCCCCACTAGGATATCATTCGGCCCCACCTCAGCTCCAATAACGACAATGCCATCTTCAGCCAAATTTTGTAGGTCTCGTTCAGCCACATTGGGAATATCTCGAGTTAACTCTTCTGGCCCTAACTGAGTATTTACTACCTCTGTTTCATACTCTTCAATAGTAATAGAGGTAAAAGTATCATCTTTTACTAAACGGTCAGAGATAATAAAAGCATCTTCATAACCTAAACCGTCATAAGAACAATAGGCAATGGTTAGGTTCTTCCCCAAGGCAATTTCTCCTTTATCACAAGCTGGGCCATCAGCTAAAAGCTGGCCAGCAATTACTTTATCTCCTACTTTAACTAACGGCCGCTGACTAAAACAGGTTCGCTGGACAGTCTTTCGAAACTGATCAAGATAGTAAGTTTCTCGGTCTCCAACCAAGCGAACTTTATCACTGTTTTGGATACTCTTTTTAGCCGTCCGCCGGTTAACTTTAACTACAATTTTACTAGCATCAACATACTCCACCCGGCCAGGATTATTAGCTAAAACAACTGCTTGGGTCTGTAAGGCCAAATCCTTTTCAACCCCTGTTCCAACAATCGGAGCTTCGGTTTTTATTAAAGGCACAGCCTGACACTGCATATGAGAACCCATTAAAGCCCGAGTAGCTTCATCATGTTGGAGAAAAGGAATAAGCGAAGCGGAAGCTCCAACCACCTGGCGGCCGATGACATCCATAAATTCAACTTCAGTGACGGCCCCCTCTAAAAATTTACCTTTATACCTAAAGGGGACAAAAGAATCTAGTAAATAACCTTTTTCATCTACCCTTACCTCAGCGTGAGTAATGTGATAATTTTCCTCTTCTAGAGGATCAAGGTAAACAATTTCTTTAGTTGCCCTCATCTTAGTCTTACCACCAATTTTTTCTTTAACCACCCGGCGGTAAGGAGCTAAAAGAAAACCATATTCATTTACCCGAGCATAAAGGGCTAGGTAAACAACTAAACCAACATTAGGACCTTCTGGAGTTCGGATCGGACAGATACGGCTGTATTGGGAGGCATGGGCGTCACGGATAGAGAAGGAGGCTCGTTCCCGAGTCACCCCTCCAGCTCCTAAAACAGTCACCCGGCGGATATTATCCAACTCAGACAAAGGGTTAGTTTGATCAATTAAGGTGGAAAGCCGGCTTAAACGGAAAAACTCATTGATAGCCATAAATAACGGCCGGGTATTAATAAGATTAGAAGGGGAGATATCATCGTTGGGCGAGGTAAGACTCATTCGCTCTTTAATAGCTCTTTCCATACGGATGAGGCCGATACGCATCGGACCTTCCGTCAGCAATTCACCTACTGATCGCAAGCGGCGATTACCTAAATGATCGATATCATCCGCTTTCTCCTGACCTAGATAAAGCAGGCCTAAGTGTTTAACAGTAGCATAAACATCTTCCGGGACCAAAGCCCAATTTTGAGGTTCATTTTTAATCTTTAACCCCATTCTTTGATTTAACTTATAGCGGCCAACCTTACCCATATAATAGGCTTCGATCGAGAAAAAAGTTCTCTCAAAATTGGTAATAGCATTTTCTAAGACGATCGGTTCACCCGGCCGCATCTGTCGGAAGTAGTAACCCAAGGCTTCTTCTCGAGAGTGGGTAGGATCACTAACTAGGGTATTTTTAATCAGCTTTTGAGCTTCTTCAGGCAAGTCACGATAATAGCTTAAAATCTCTTCATTAGTCGACAAGCCCAAACAACGAAGAAAAACAGTTACCGGCATTTTCTTCCGTCGGTCAATGCGGATCATAATGGTGTCCTGGTTAGTGATAAAAAACTCCAACCAGGTTCCCCGCATCGGTCTAATTTCCGCTGTATAACTCATCTGACCACTGCTTAAATCTTCTTCTTGGCTGAAGTAAACCCCCGGCGAGCGGACCAGTTGGTTAATAATTGCTCTTTCTACCCCAGAGATTATAAAAGTAGCTCGAGGAGTAATATACGGAAGATTACCAAAAAAAAGCTCTTGAACCACCTTAGTATTTTTCTTCTTATTGACCAAGGTTGTCTGAACCCAGAGGGGTACTTCATAAGTAGCATCTTTCTCCATTGTTTCTTGAGGGGTATATTTAGGTTTGCCAAAACGGTAGCGGCCAAAGTAGATTTCCCAGTTCTTACCAGTATAATCAATTATCGGAGAGATATCCTCCAATTTTTGCTTAATTCCTTCTTTCACAAACCAGTCAAATGAATCACGAGTTATCTTTTTCAGATCTAACTCAGGTAAAAGTGTCGACTCCTGAGTTAGATTGATGCGGTTAGTCATTATTTTTAGTTTTTTAGTAAAAATAAACAAAAAAAATACCGGTGCCCTGACCGGCTTACCTTAGCATTATACCAACCCTCTGCAACTTGTCAAC
>WFRL01000066.1 GCA_015486555.1 Candidatus Microgenomates bacterium
TCATTGGTTATTGGGATTTGTTTGTTTCTTGTAATTTGGTACTTGGAATTTAATACTGCGTCATTCTGAGCCCCAGCGAAGAATCTAGCGAGCAGGAGCAAGCGCAAATGTACTAGCACCCACGCTTGGAAATACACCCATGCGCCTATCGGCTAGATCCTTCACTTCGCCTCTCGTCTCGTTCAGGATGACCTGGGGAAGGTGTGCCTTCGGCTAGATTCTTCACTCCGCTCAGAATGACCTTCTAACAAATTGAGTTCTAAGTTCAAAATGGATCATAGGTCACAGATTTTTTTCTATCATCCACCATCCATCATCTACTATCTATTCATTCCTAGTTCCTAGTTCCAACAACTGAGTTCCAATTCCTTAAGGGGTAGGTGTTGGCTGAAGGGTAGGAGTAGGAGTGGGAGTTAAGGTGGGAGTAGGAGTTGACGTTGGAGTAGGTGTCGGCTCCTTCCAAGGTTGATTAACACCAAGGTGAAGGTAGTTATGCTCTGAGTGGCCGTTATCTAACAAGACTTTAACCTCAATTGTATGCCGACCATCTTCTAAATGGAGGTTGGTTAAGTACTCTGTTTGGGACTCCGACCAGCTTTCTTTTTCTTGATCATCAAGGTAGAGGATAATTTTCTTAATTTCTTCAGAAGTAATAACTCTAAACTTAAGATTTATATCGTTGGTATCTACTTCTTCTTTGTCCTGGTACTGGCTAAAATTAATGAGAACTGGTTCTTGACAGTACTCGGTCGGCACTTTATATCGAGGATCTGTCTGTTGGCCTACCCACCAATCTATCCCTTCCTGCCATCTATTAACCCCGTCAGTACTCAGGGGATCTTTCTCTTTTAAGATAATTACTTCTTTCTTTTCATAGTTCCCCATCTCAACAGCCGCTTTACCTGCTAATTTATGGGGGTCAGACTTACAGATATCAATATAGGTATGAATAGGATCTTTTCCTAAAGGCTGCGAGCCTTGAATGAAATAGTCTTTATGAGAAGGAAAACCGTCGTGAGCTGGATAACCAGAAATATCATCAACCTCCGTCTCGACTATATTATCCGGTTTTTGAAACTCAACTTTGGGCAGTTTCTCAAACGCTTTTAAGATAATCTTCCGCCAAATAGGGGCTGCTCCAGTAATTCCTGAAGCTAGACGTTTCATCGGTGAATTATCATTATTTCCCACCCAAACCCCAACCAAAATATTCGGCGTCCAACCTATTGTCCAGTTATCTCTTTTATCATTGGTGGTCCCAGTTTTAACAGCTACTTGGCGGTCGGAGATGTAAATAGAACTACGAGGGCCAAAAGTTAACAATCTAGCTTTATTATCTGAAAGAATTGAATTTATGAGAAAAGCTACTCCTTTAGGTAAAATCCGACTTGGTTGGGAAGGTTCAAATTTATCAATAAGTTGATTACTGACATCAGTTATCTCAAGAATAGCTACTGGTTTTACTTTATAACCACCATTGGCAAAAGAACTGTAGGCAGCTGAAAGATCCAAGAGGCGAATTTCACCACCTCCTAAGGTAACCGCTAAACCAAAGCGTTTCAAGTTTTTAGAAGTAGGAGCTAAGGTAGTTAGACCAAGATCGTTGGCTGTTGTCAACATATTTTTTATTCCAACCATAGCTAGAACCTTAACTGCTGGAATATTCAAAGAGTTACCCAAAGCTTTTCTAAAGGAAACTGGCCCATGAAACTTACCATCATAGTTGACCGGTTCGTAATCCTTTCCTCCCTGAGAAACAAAGGTAGTAGGGGCATCAACTACTAATTTGGAAGGGTACATTCCCTGAATAAAGGCAGTAGCATAAGTTACTGGCTTAATAGCTGAACCTGGCTGACGGAGGGCTAAAGTAACGTTATACTGGCCATCATAATCCTGACTAAAATAATCATAAGAGCCAACCATGGCTAATACCTCTCCATCAGTTGGCTTCATCACCACTACTCCCCCATTGGTGATATTTAATTTTTTCACCTTCTCTATCTCTTGTCTCACTGTTTTTTGGGCGAACCTTTGAAATTGATAATCCAAACTTGTCTTTACCTTAAAACCAGCCGTAAGAACCCGCTCCTCACCATACTTTTTAGCCAACAAACTCCGAACATACATAACAAAATGAGGAGCCCGAATAACATTCCCTCTCATCCTAAAATTAAGTGACTGACGATAAGCCTCATCGGCTTGCCGTTGAGTTATATAACCATCTTCTACCATCCTTTGGAGAACATGTTTTTGACGCCCTTTAAGCAGTTTTAGATTTTGGGAGTAACGTGTCGGCGATTGGGGCAGACCAGCTAAAGCTGCTGCTTCAGCTAAATTAAGGTTCTTAACATCCTTACCAAAATATTGCTGAGCAGCCGCTTTTATTCCCCAGGCTTGACCACCATAAGGGGCTTCATTAAGATACATCTGAAGGATTTCATCTTTAGTATATTTCTTTTCTATTTGAATAGTTAAAATTAGCTCTTTTACTTTCCGGGGTAGGGTTCTTTCCGAGGAAAGAAGAACATTTTTGACCAGCTGCTGGGTCAGAGTTGAACCACCTTGAAGATGGCCAAAAAGGACTGTACTGATAAAAGCTCTAATAATACTCCGAAGATCAAAACCAGGGTGATGGTAAAAGTTCTTATCCTCGACGGCGATAGTTGCTTGTCTAAGGTAAAGAGGAACTTCAGATAATTGTATTGGTTCCCGGTTTTGGTTAGCATAAAGGCTATAAAGAAGAAGACCGTTCCGATCAAATATTTGAGAGGAGAAACCACTTCGCCGCTTGACCCTATTGGGATTAGGCAAATCCTTAGCGTAATAGGCAAAGAGAAGAGAAATCCCTAGGAAACCTAGAAAGGTTAAAAGGAGAAAAAGGGAAAGAAAAACAATCACCAGCTGGGACCAAAAGGGAGTATTTTTTGGTCTCGACCGGCGGCGGTACTTCTTAATTTTTACTTTTCTCCGATGGACTTCTTGATCCCAAAGACGACTAGCCATCATACCCCATTTTACCTTAAATCAATGGTCAGTGGTTAGGAAAATTTATAACCGACTCAAACGAATAAGAGACTGGTTTTTGAGCACTCAAAGTATCAGTCAGGGTAAACTTGAAATTTAACCAACTTCCCCAGGCATAACGACTAAAATGACTGCAATCGAGCTGAAAATTACTCACTTTAACCTGAGTATCATTCAAAGGTACTTGATCAGTGGAGGTTTCAATATCCTCTCCTAAGGTTGCACTCCTAGAAGCAATATTAGTTCCATCTATAAGGAAACGAGTTGTCCCTCCATCCGGGTTAAGGATGGTAAAGTAACTATTATCAAGACAATCTAAGGGACGACTACTTTGGGTCATCCGATTAATTACCTCAATAATATGATCTCCTTCATTTTTAACTAATTGTTGGCGGCTGGTTAGCTGGGAAATATTGATCAGATTACTCAAACTGCCCGAAATAAAAAGAGCTAAAATAGCCATTAAGCCCATAACCATCAGAAGCTCAATAAAAGTAAAAGCAGCTAACTGTCTCTTCAATCTTGCCATGGTGTCAGTTGGGTAACTATTTTTACTTGATGACAGAAGTAGTCATTTAAGTTTTTACACAAACCATCCCGCCAGCCAGTAGTTACCTCAACCCTTAGAAAATTATCTGTTTTATCAACGGTTAATTTTAATCGCCGCTTGAATCGGCTATTAGCGATATAGGAACAGTTACCTTCCTGGTAGAGAGTAGAAAAATCTAAGTTGTTTAGACAGTACTCTTTTTCTGTACCATCCGCCAGATCAGCCCATTTATTTCCTAAAGCCATTTGGACAAAATCATCCCAACTAGCCGACCTATCTCGCTCAGCCCGTAACCAATTAAGCACTTCTTGAGTTAAACGATTAGCTTGCATTTTGTTTCGAGCGTATTTAGTTTGAACAATGGCCACGATCGAGGCATTTATCATAGCAATAAGGACAAAGGCAGTTATAGAAACAACTACTAAAACTTCTAGAAAGGTTGATCCTCTAAATTGGTTCAACTTCCAAATTACCATTCTTATCTACCTTAACTTGATAATAACATTTATCTGATGTTTTGAAACAAAAACCAACATTAACAGCTTGCTTTAAACCGCGACTGAGAGGAAGAATATCCAATACTACTCCATCCTTAAAAATTACTTCCTGATGATTGACTAAATTATCAAGCCGATAAGTTACCACATCAGCATTATGATCAGAACACTTTACTTCTAGGGTATACTCCGAACCAGCCGCCGATGTTCGAATTTGGCTGCCTTGAAATTCTCCTTGGCAACCAGTAACCTCTCTTAAGATGGAGGCACTCTCATTCTTTTTAATCAGTAAACTTACTTCCTTAGCCCAATCACCAGCAACTAACTTCACCACCCGATGTTCATAATAATTTTTGTAAACTACTAACCCCATGGTAGAAAGCAATAAACTCAAAGTAACAGTAACAAGAGCTTCAATAAGGGTAAAACCTGGACACTTATTTCTCATTATCATCTTCTAATAACCTTGGAGGCAATAGTTACAGTCAGTTCCACACTCTCCCCCAGAAAGAGATGATGGCGGATAGTGGCTGTCACCTGAAGTAGGGATGTTTTTTGCTTCTTCCATTGTTGAACATAAAGTATAACTATCCCCTGTCGAGGCATAGTAATAATGCTGAGCAGGATAAGAAGGATCCTGAGGCACTTCCTGAAGATAAGTCTGGCTACCATCACTATTAGTTAAACTACCTCCAAACTCAAGATTAGTTGGATAAGCATCCCAATCTGAGTCATAAAGAGTTAGAGCTGCCTGAATAGTCCTCATATCTACTAATCTTTTCTTATCTCGACCTGAGCCAGAGGCTTTATTTAAACGGACAACTATACTTGTAGTGACAAGGGAGATAAGAGTGATAACCACTAGTACCTCGACGAAGGTGAAACCTGTCAATTTTATCTTTCCCTTTTTCACTGTTTCCTTTTATTTTTTAACTTTATACCTTTATAAGTCTCTTTACTTAACAAATTCTTAACCTTATTGGAGATTATAAATACAGTAATACTGACCACTAGCCGCCGGGGTCGGTTGAGTTCCATCGTTCGCTAAGTCAGCATTTCCCTTAGCCTGTTCCAATTTTTCACAACACCAGTAGTGATCACTAAATACTCGGCCTGGACTTTGATCACCACCAGCTTGATTTACATCACAATAATTCCCTCCCTCAATGGTCACTGGTAGTTGGCTCTCACTAAAATAATTCAATAAATCACTATTACTTCTGAGCAAACTACCTGTTGTATCTCCTGGGTAGAGGCTCTTAGCTAAATAATACTGCTCTAAAGCATTTTGAATAGTTTTCAAATCCGACCGCCGGCGGGCATCTCTTCCTCGGCTCAAGGAACGGCTGTAGTTACTTAGACCAACAGCTGCCAAAACAGCAATAATCGTCATTACTACTAACAATTCCAATAAGGTAAAACCTGCTAAATTCCTTCTAGCCTTTTGGGTTGAATTCATTTTCTCTCTTTCTTAAACTTTATTAACTTTACAAATTTTATGAACTTTTAACTTTATAATCTCCTAATTCTATTGTAACAAGATCTGCCACCAATTAAAAGCCCAACTAAACCAAAAGGAAAAGATAAGAAATGGTCCTAAAGGAATAAGGGATTTAAAACCTATTCCTCGGTGAAAAGCTACTAAAAGTAAACCAACTACTGCTCCTAAGACAAAGGCTAACCAGACAGTCATAATTCCCCCTATTGGTCCAACTAGAAGAGGAAAAAAAACAACTAAAAAGAGATCTCCCAACCCCAAACCTTTCTTTTTAGTCACTAAAAAGAGAAAAATCATTAAAAGTAAATTAATTCCTACTCCGGCTAAGGTCGCCCAATTATGGGCTCCAAAAACCCACCAGAAGAAACTAGCGCTAATTAACAAACCTATTAAAGGATAAAGAGGTATAAAAAGGTAATAAAGATCATAACTAAAGATAATGAGAGAACAAAACAAAACTATTAAGAGAAGAAGGAAAAAGAGACCACTGAAAAGGGGAGAAAATAATAAAGGCAACCACCTTCTTTCTATTCCTCTTAGAACCAAGACCCCCATTGCTCCTCCTAGAAATTCAGTTAAAGGATAGCGCCAAGATAAGGAATGATGACAACACCGCGTTTTACCTCTAAGGATAAAAAAAGAAAGAAGAGGAATATTTTCCCACCAACTTAACTGGCGGTGGCAGTAATCACAAAATGATCTTTTGGATTGGCGCAGTTTCAAAGGTAGGGTTCCATTAATTGGGTGGCGATAGGACCACATATTAGCAAAACTAGCTAGGGAGGCTCCAAAAGCAAAACTTAATAGAGTAAAGGTAACTATCATCTTAAACTAGAAAACAAAAGGGTTATCCCTTCCACTTTTTTCCCCAGTGGAAGACGGCGAATTGGCTACAGCATAAGAAAAACCCCGATATTCTTGAATAAGATGCTGAAACCGCTCTTCTTCTTTAACACTGGGGGTAAAAAGAGGATCATCAATAGAGGGGAGAAAAGATGGAAGATTAGCTGCATAAAAAGAAAGAGTGATGTTTCCCTCCACTTCCGCCGAGGAGAAGTCAGGAAAAGAAGCAAAACTAAAACTTAACTTATCAATAATTACCAACGGCTTTATTTTCTCTAGAGTAGAAAGAAAGTGAACCACATCTTTCAGTTCTCCTCTAACCTTTACATCTAATTTTAATTCTTTTACTCCTAATCGCCGAGGTAGCTTGGTCACTTTCTTTTTTTTGCCCATCTTTTTAACTGGGCGGGAAGACAAAGATAAACTACTGCTAGCTATATGGCCAGGAGAAAAATTAATGTTTCCTAACTTAAGGTTGCTTTCACTTCCTAACTCACTCAGAATGCTAATAATTAGAGGAGCGGAGTGATAAAGGGGTAAAATAGTCATACTCTTATTTACCTTTAATTCTAACTGTTGATCATCAATTGTTGAGAGTTGATTAGCTTTCTTTTTATACCTACTTAATTCAGCTCGAAGGAGGGTCAAATGTCTCCGACTTCGGCGATAACTACTTAGATTAGGAAGTAAGAGGAAGAAAAAAAGAATAAAACCAATCAAACTGTAAAAACCCCAAATAAGAAGAACTTTCTTACTCCATCCGCTGGGGTCAAATAAGTGGTTACTTCTAAGCTCAAAATTCATTTTCCTTCTTTCCATTTAAGATTAAGAACTAATTTGTAAAGTCCATCAGCCTCTCGCTTAACTCCGTTAATATTTCCCTCTTGGAAACTAGCTAACGATGGATTAGAACGAAGTTCCTGTTCTAGATCTAGGACCTTAACCAAGTCAGGTAAACCACAACTCAGCCTTTCTTTCATATCGCTGGCTACACTCAAACTAATAAGTTGACAGCGGCCTGATTGTTGGGCTAGCTTCGAACTTTTATTCAAAAGGTCCAACCAATTAAACCGCTTATCTAGCAAGGAAAAAGTAGTTCGGACCGCCAAGGTATAATAATACTCTTTCTCCTCAACAGCTTTCCTTGATTTGATAGTTTTCTTAAATTGGTTAATTTGAGCTTGATAAGTTTTAATTTGCCTTATGAGAGAAAGACGAAGAAAAGTGCTTAATCCTCCTAAAACAAAAATAAACAACAATCCCCCTAAAGGATAAAGAAGAAGACGAGTCTCTTTTTCAACTTTCTTTTTCTTGGCTGATCGAGCAATGGTTACAAAGTTTACCGTGGTCATAGGAATTAATCATTATTCCTCATAGCTGAACCTAGAACCTGGGCGTAAAGATAGGGATATTTTTTAACTTCTTCAGGTACACCAAGAATGAAATTCCCAAATGTAGGCAAACCTATCTCCAGGTTAATCTGACTACTTAGATAAATGCTCATCCCTGGCAAAGCTGCACCTCCTCCAACTACGACTACCTCCTTAACCTTCTCAGCCAAGATTTTATCCTCAAAGAAAGCAATTAACCGCTTAGCTTCTTCAGCTAACTGATCTAAGGCCATAGTTAAAATCCCAGCTAGTTTACCTTCAAACTGTTTTTTATCCAGTCCATAAGTCATTCTTAACTCGTTTGCCTGAGCCTCATCTATATTAAGAGTCCTAGCAACTAAACGATCTAAACTTTGCCCAGAAAGATCTATTTTCCGACTTAGATATAGTTTACCTTCTTTAGCTATACCTAAACTAAACTGGGTATAACCTAGATCAATAATTAAAACTGGCTCCTTCTTACTAAAGCTAACCGAACGGGCTAGAGCTCCCATTGAGTTCTCTAATACCTCTATAATTATTCCATAATCAACACTTAAACTTAGGATTTCATCTACTCTTTTCCGAGGAACAGCAGCTACAAAAATAAGTTGGCGGACTTTTTTATCTCTTTGAACTTTTCCTAAACGGTCGAAAGAATAGTAGACATCCTCTACTTTTAAAGGTAAGTACTGCTCCAACTCAAACTTCAAAGCTTGATTAAGCTCATAATCAGAGAGGGGGGGCATAGTTAAAGTTCGACTATAAATTTCTCCCTCACCCAGAGCTGTATTAATATTATTCCCCTTAAATTTATATTCCGACCAGACACTATTAAGAAATTTTTTCACCTCTTTTACTTCAGCTTCCCGACTAAGAAACCACCTTAACTGATGATTTTTCATTCCTCCAGCTATCCATCGGTATTTCCCTTTTTTATCCACCGCTTGAAGTTGAACTATCTTAAAAAGCTGGGCTCCAAAATCAATACCTATTGTCATTCTTTCTCCTTATTAGTCAATTTCTAAACTAGTCCCACTATATAAAGCATAATCAAAAACAGCCGGCAAGATAGGAAATGACTTGAAAGCTTCTAAACGTTGAACTGAGGAATTTACTATTTCTCCACCGGCTTGAGAAGTGATTTTATAACCCTGGGTTGGATAGTAATATTCCCCTGTTTTATCAGTTGGAAGAGCAAAACCAACTGGGTGATGAACCCGCCCATTAAAGAGAAACCTTACCCTTAAAAATAAAGGGATCTGATCATCTGTTAAATCAAAATCAACCGTTGCCCGATAGGCAAACCGTTTATTACCAAATGTTGTCAGATAGGTTGTGTCACCAACTGTTGAAACGTCAGTAGAGAAATTTCCTCGCCCCTGAGCATCAAAAGCATACCTTTTAGATTTTATCTTTCCACTATCACCATTATCTTTGTAGTAAAAGGTCACCTCAATGCCCGGTTGGTTATCAGCTGGCGAACTATCTGCTTTAACCCTTCCCCAAAGGACATCAATACTTCCAGCATTGTAATAATTACTTTCATCTAGTGCCCGGTTAGAGTCATCATACTGAGCTAAGAAAAACTGGCGGACTTCATCCTGAACCAAACCATCAGGAAAAGTGAAAACAACATCCTTATCCCACTGGGCTTTCTCAGTAACAATATTAACGTTGATATTATCTACACTTAGCTGGGTTTCTCCCTGGGTTAAAAACGTTTGAGGATTATTAAGCACTTTTTCTAAACCAGCCTCCGCTGCCGAAAAGGAGCGCAGTTCTTTTTGAGACTCAGTAGATATCTTGACATCTTTTAAACCCCGGGAAATTAAGGCTAAAACAATTGTTGAAACCACTACAACAAAAAGTAAACCAATAATTAAAGCTTGTCCCTTCAATCTCTCTGTTTTCATTATTTATAGCATAACCTAGTCAAAGAATAATTGTCAACTTAAACTCCTTATGCTACAATTCTTTTATGTTAAGTCTAAAGTTAAGAAGAAGTGGCCGAAAAGGGCTGCCATTCTATCATTTAGTTGTCGCAGAAAAGAAATCTAAAGTCTTAGGTAAGTTTCGAGACAAGATCGGTTACTACAATCCTTTGGATGAGAAAGATGGCTTCAAACTTAATCAAAAAAAACTTACTTATTGGTTGTCCCAAGGAGTTGTACTAAGTGAAGGTGTTAGAAAGTTATTTAAACATTTTAAGGCAAAAACAGATGTCAGAACTAACTGATTTTCTCAACTTTCTTGTATCCTCTTTTATTGGGAAAGATGAGTACCAACTCAGCCAAAGTGAAAATAACGGCGTTGTTAATTATCAACTTCAGGTCAAGCCAGAAAAGGCCGGCTTAATAATTGGCCGCCAAGGAAGAACTATTAAGGCTATCCGTCGCCTACTACAGATCAAAGCCAGCCAAGAAAAATTGCACGTTTACCTTCAAGTAAATTCTCCCAATGATCAAGATCAGTCAGCACAAGAAGAAAAAACTACCTCCCAGGGAGAGGTCGAACAATTGAGTAAGAGTGAGGAAAAAGTTAAGGAACTAGCTGAGTTAGTTAGTGACTCGGATAATCAATAAGCTCCACGGCCAGTTAAAACTATCCATGGTGTCAGTAGTAGAATCCATAAATCAAACCATAAGCTCCGATTAGCTACATAGTAAAGGTCATATTCTATATTCTTCTTAAGAGGCAGATCTTTCCGACCTAGGATTTGCCATAACCCAGTTAATCCTGGTTTAACCTGCAAGCGAATTTTCTGCCAGCGACGGTAATTATCAACCTCTATTTTCATTTCCGGCCGCGGTCCAACCAAGCTCATCTCTCCTTTAAGAATATTTACCAGTTGAGGCAATTCATCCAAGCTGCTTCGCCGCAACCAGCGGCCCCAAAAATATATCCGCGGGTCTTCAGCTGAGTGAGGAGACTTAGCCTCTTTAGGTTCCCCCTTCATCGTCAAGAACTTATACATTTTAAACACTTTCCCCTGATAACCAACTCGCCAAAGACCAATAATCGGCCAGCGGCCGCTTTGAGTAAAAATAAAGAACCCAATTATTAACCAAAGAGGAAAAGTAAGCACTAAAAGAAAAGAAGACAAAATAATATCACCAACTCTCTTCAGCCAATAGTAGACAGTTGAGGGAGGAGTAAAACTTAAGCGGGGTAGGGAATCGTAATAAAGATGAAGACTGGGATCAGTAAAAATACGAGGAAAAAAATTAAGGGTTAAACTGACCTTCTTAATCTCCTTCTGGTATCTCTCCAACCAAGAAAAAATTTTATCTGGCGAAAGATCGGAATCCGTAATAATTATCTCATCGTAACTTTCCCTTAAGCTGGAAGGTAATTTAGCTTTAACCTTTATTCTTGGTTGGAAAATGAAATCAGCCACTAGACTGCGCCTCAAACGGTCACTAACCTGGTTCCGACCAATAATTAAGAATGATGGCTGAAGAACTGAGGCTATTTTATTACCGATAAAAAGGTGAATAAGGGGTAAAAGAATTAAAAGAAATAGCCACCAACCAAGGACTACTACTCGCGAAAAGTCATACTTAACTAGATAACTTCCACCCATCAAAAGAATGCCAAAAAGAAAAATATTTTCCCAAACCCGCCAAAAATATTTCTCCCGTTTTCGCTTAAAGATTAATTGCCAATTATAGATGCCTTTCAACCAGCCTAAGAAAGAGAAAAGAAACAATGAGCCAATAAACAAATACCCATACATCTTAGGTGGTTGAATGACATCATACCATCCAGTTAGAACCCTCTGGCGAAGGAAGTAAGCAAAGGATAAACCCAAGCCAAGAAATAACCAATCAACAGCTAGGAAAAAAAGAGCTACTCCCCTTTCACTTACCTTCATTTTGACCTTCTAAATTTTCCTTTATCCTCCTTTTTAAGCTATTTAGACTATAGTTCTTTCTAACCCATTTTAACCCCCTTTGACGGAGAAATTCTTGTTCTCGAGGATTAGACAACAACTCGACTACTCTATCAGCAGCCTCATCTACAGTCTTTACTACCACTATTGTTCCCTTTTCAATTTTTAAACCTTTCAAAATATCTTCACAGGCAACGATTGGCAAACCAGCTGCCGCCGCTTGAAGAATTTTATTCCGACTGCCAGCCGGAGTTGTTCCCCAAGCTAAATAAAGGCTAGCTTGGCTGAGAAACACATTTAAGTCTAGTAAGTAACCCACTACTCTAACTCCTTTCCAACCATCCTTCTTTTTCAACGCAGCAACTGGATTCGGGCCGGCAACAATTAATTCTGCTTGAGGCAAACGATGGTAAACTTGGGGCCAAATCCTTTCAACTACTTCTAGAGCTGGACGGTAGTTTATCGCCTTATTCATCAAACCAGACATAACTACTCGCAGTTTTTTCTTCCTCGATGCTTTCTTTCTTTGTTTCTCTCTTCTAAGTTCAACTACATTCGGCCAAACCCATACTCTTTCTACCCCAACTTTTTCTTGAAGGTACTGACCGTCCCGCCGGCTGGCGGCAACCCAAGTTAAATTAGGATAATTATCCTCAATTTGCTTTTCCAAACGCCGGTAACCCCAATACTCGTGCCAACCAATCGGCTTCTCTTTCCATCCTGCCACTTGCTGATAGTTTTTGTAAAACAAACTCATAGCATCGGTCGTATCCAAGAGGGTAGGGTAGTAGTTAAGGAGTTGGCCAGCAAAAGCGAGGCTGCGAAGGCGCTTAATGTACAAAAAGTCGGGCTGGACTTTCTGAGCGAATTCTGCCACCTTTTGTTTAATTTTTCC
The DNA here is from genome assembly GCA_015486555.1 of Candidatus Microgenomates bacterium. Lineage (GTDB taxonomy): Bacteria > Patescibacteriota > Microgenomatia > JAADGY01 > JAADGY01 > S014-63. The sequence goes on from WFRL01000066.1 coordinate 12,573, forward strand.
ATCTTTAAGAAACAAGTACTCCCAAGGGTAAAACGGCCAAAAAGGCAAGTTCTGCCAAACCCTTTTTATCCCTCTAGAAAATGGATACTCAAACAAGAAGTATCCTTCAACCATCTTCTTTACTGGCTCCACAAATTTTCTCTCCTCTGGATGGACTAAAAGGCTAAAAAGGTAAACTTGATACCCTAACTGATTGAAGGCTTCAAGTAAATTCAAGCTGCGAATTCGATGTAACTCCGACGGCCACGACGGCGTAACCATTAATATCTTCATCCTTCCCTTATCTTACCACCTCTATCTCATCCCTTTAAGGTTGACAGATATAACCAACCTCGGAGGAGTTTTACCCAATTGAAAAATCGGACTGAAATTAATAATACCCTTATTTATTATCCTCCTCAAGTCATCCCAACTTTGTTGGGATGACTTGGAGAAAAGTATAACCTTACTCTTTGGGTCATTCTGACCCTCCGAGGCGGAGGGGAAGAATCTAGCGAAGCGCAAAAGTATTGGCACCTACTCTTGGAAAAACATCCCTGCGCCTTCGGCTAGATCCTTCGTCGTTTCCTTCCTCAGGATGACGCGGGGAGGGGAAGGTTCCTTTTTAATCTGATTTTTGATTGGGTAAGACTGGAGGTTGATTTTCAAAAGTGATATAAATAGGGTATGAGAGTAAAAGCGGGTTTTTTGGTTTTTACTCTGTTAGTTTTAATTGGTTATTTGGCCTTAAAAATGTTCCACAATCCTTCAAAAACAAATACGAATCCCCGGCCGAATCTAAAAAACTCCCTTATTGTTTTTTCACCAACATTTAAGTCGGGAGATTTTATTCCCCTTAAATACACCTGCAAGGGACAGAACATAAATCCACCCTTAGAAATTAAAAACCTACCTTCCCAAACGAGGAGCTTAGTCTTAATAGTTGAAGATCCAGACGCCCCAATGGGGACCTGGGATCACTGGATAGTTTATAACATCCCTCCAACCACTTCTATTACCGAGGGAAGTTTACCACCAGGCAGTAAACAAATTACTAACAGTTTTGGTTATCAAAAATACGGCGGGCCTTGCCCACCACCTGGCAATCCTCACCGTTACTTTTTCAAGATATATGCTTCGGACGCTCTCCTACCGGAAAACATATCCACCAAAACTGAACTTCTTCAGGCCTTGGCTCCCCACCTCCTCACCTCCGGCCACCTCCTCGGCAAGTTCAGGAGATAAAATTCTTTCAAATCATCATCTTCCAAACAAATATCTCCCTACTCTATAACTCGAAACTATTTAACCAAAAACATTGTCAATTAGTAAGTTATACCA